>CBHWBX010000604.1:0-2200 GCA_966111935.1 uncultured Gemmatimonadaceae bacterium | reverse complement strand
CAGTGCTGTTCTCAATCAAGCCGTCGCCGCAGGCGCGGCGTTCCTTCCCGCAACCGGTGACCCGCAACCCGCAACCCGGCAGTTACGAGCCGTTCTCTCAGGAACGAAGAACGCCGAACGCTTCCGCCGATGATCAGTCCCCATGCTGCGGCTGTGGCGCCTGAACCACCCCCGGCGCGGTCGCCGGACGGAACTTCCGGAGCAGCCATTCACGCCACTCGTCGAAGATCTCGTACACCGTCGGGATCACGAGCAGGGTGAGCACCGTCGACGCGATCACGCCGCCGATGACGGCGCGTCCGAGCGGGGCGCGGAAATCCGCGCCTTCGCCGATGCCGAGGGCGACGGGGATCATGCCGGCGATGAGAGCGAGCGTCGTCATCATGATCGGACGGAGACGCGTGCGCCCCGCCTCGACGAGCGCCTCGCGCCGCTCGATCCCGCGCTCCTCGCGCGCCCACTTCGCGAAGTCGATCAGCAGGATCGCGTTCTTCGCGACGATCCCCATGAGCATCATCACGCCGATGAGGCTCATGATGTTCAGCGTATCGCGCGTGATGAGCAGCGCCGCGACGACACCGATCAGCGAGAGCGGGAGCGAGATGAGGATCGCGATCGGATCGAGGAACGAGCCGAACTGGATCACGAGGATCAGGTACATCAGCATCACCGCGACGCCGATCGCCGCGACCATCGCCGAGAACACCTCGTTCTGGCTCTGCACCTGTCCGCCCTGGCTGATCTCGTAGCCGGGCGGCAGGCGGACACCGTTCACGCGCTTCATCACGTCGCGCGCGACGTTGCCGACCGAAGCGCCGAGTACGTTCGCGCCGATCGTGACGACCTTGTGGCGCTGGTAGTGATCGATCTGCGCCGGCCCGACGCCCGGCGTGATCGACGCCACCTGCGAGAGCGGAACGAACGCGACGCCCGACGCCGACTGCGGCGCCGTGAGCGCGATCGGCAGCGAGCCGAGGTCGGCGGCGTTCTGCCGCGACTCAGGGGCAAGCCGGACGCGGACCGTGCGTGAGATGTCGCTGGGGTCGACCCACGTCCCCGCGTCGACGCCGGCGAACGCGTAGCGGAGCGACGTCGCGAGCTGCGCGAGGCTCACGCCCATCGAGCCGGCGAGTGCGCGATTGACCTGCACGTTGAGCTCGGGCTTCTGGCCCTTCGTCGACAGGCCGACGTCGACCGCACCCGGCGCCGCACGCACCGAGTCGGCGATCGGCTCGGCGAGCTGGGCGAGCACGTTCGCGTCCGGCCCCTGCAGCTGGAGCTGGAGCTGCTTCTGATTGCCGGCGAAGCCGCCCGCCGCGTAGGTGTATGCGGTTGCACCGCCGATCCGCTTGAGCTCTTCGCGCAGGCGATTGCCGAACTCGTCCTGGCTGATCGAGCGCTCGTGCTTCGGCTTCAATCGCACGTACACCGACGCGGCGTCGACCGCGCCCGACCCCGAGCTGCTGCCGACCGTCGTGTAGGTGTAGAGCACCTCCGAGTGCGCGCGCGCCATTCGCGCCGCCTCTTCGGCCTTGAGCGTCGTGTACTCGAGGCTCGATCCCGGCGGCGCCTCGAGCGCGATATTCAGCTCGCTGTTGTCGCTCAGCGGCGCGAAGCCGAAGCCGCCGAACGCCGCCTGCAGGAAGATGGCGAGAATGAACGACACCGCGGCGATCCCGATCATCAGCAGGCGATGGTCGAGCGCCCAGCCGATAAGTCGCTCGTAGCGCGTCGACTGCCGATCGAACCATTGATTGAACCGCTCGAGCATCTTCGCGAGCCAGTTGCGACGATCATGCGCCTCGAGCTGCGGATCGGGCCAGTACGCCGACAGCATCGGATCGAGCGAGAACGACACGAAGAGCGAGACGAGCACCGCCGCGGCAATCGTCAGCGCGAACGGCTTGAAGAACTGGCCGGCGATGCCGGGCATGAAGCCGACGGGTACGAACACGGCGACGATCGAGAAGGTCGTCGCCGTCACCGCGAGACCGATCTCGTCGGTGCCTTCGTGGGCAGCCGTCAGATGGTCCGCGCCCATCTCGACGTGTCGTACGATGTTCTCGCGCACGACGATCGCGTCGTCGATGAGAATGCCGATGGCGAGCGACAGCCCCATCAGCGACATCACGTTGAGCGTGAAGCCGAACAACAACAGCGGGACGAACGACGCGAGCACCGACACCGGCAGCGCGAGACC
>CBHWBX010000603.1:0-2206 GCA_966111935.1 uncultured Gemmatimonadaceae bacterium | reverse complement strand
ACGCGCCCGTGAGACCTGGCGCCGAGCCGCTGTCGCGCGAAGGTCACGGCGCCCAACCCGAACTGCGCGCTGAGATCCGTCGCCGTCGGGCCCTGGTCTCCGGTGAACCAGGGCGCTTCCTGATTGAACGTGCGCAGGGCGACGGCACTCGAGAGCAGCGCGAGCGCCGACACCCGGCGGCTCGAATCGGGCGCCAGCGCCACGGGCGCATACGCCGCGGCCAGTGTCTCATCGTTCGTCGCGCGCAGCGCGGCCTGCGGCCGTCCGCGCAGCGTCACCCACACCTGCGCGATCGTCGGCTGCCGCGCGCCGAGCGCGCCGAGCCGTTCCGCGAACGCCGGTCCAAGCAGCGGCGCCGGCGCACGCGTCGTCGAGACGCCGGTCGCGCGATCGAGCGTGTCGAGCATCGCGAGCAGGTCAGGCACCGCGTCCATCGCTTCGATGCGCGCGCGGGCCGAGAGCGGGGCGAGTGCCGGCCCCTCGACGCGGAAGGCACGCGACGCGCGACGCTCACCGAGGAGGCTCATCGCGTCGTCGTGGCGCTCGGCCGCGTCGGCAAGGAGGTCGCGCAGGTCGGCGCCGGCGAGCGCGCGGTCGCGCACCAGTGCGGCGACTTCCGTCGCGATCTGCGGCGCATTCGACGCGACGACGCCCTTCCCGGCGGCGATCGTGTACGCGAGACGCACGGCGAGCTCGCCGGCGCGCGGATCGGATGCGTCGGCAATCGTGCGCTCGATCAGCGCGAGGTGACTCGCGCCCACGGCACCGCGGCCGTCGTGCGCCCACGGTCCAATGCCGTCGAGCGCCGACGGATCGATCTGATAGGCGTCGCCGCGACGCAGGCGTCCGAGCAAGGCCCATGAGACGCGGTTCGCGGTCACGGCATCGAGCCGCGGATCGTGCAGCGCTTCGTCGACGAGATGGAACGGACTACCGAGGCCGAGTCGTTCGCGCTCGAGATATCCGACGGCGATCGCCAGCGCATCGCCGCGCGCACCGACCGGGCGCGCGTTGCGGGCGAGCACGATCGTCGAATCGAACCAGGCGAGGCTCGTCGCGATCTGCGACGCGGAATCGGCGCTGATCGACGGGCGCGCGCTCACCCAGCCGAGCATCACCGCGATGCACAGCAAACCCGCCGTGGCGAGAAGTGAGATGCGCCGAACGACGTCCATATTGGAATACTACCCTCGTCGCACCGCTGTGGTGCCGTGCGCCGGTGTATCTTGCTTCGAATGCGAACCCATCGACTGCTCGGCGCCGCTGCCGGCGCCGTCCTCGTTCTTACGACCGGCCGAGGCGCTCGAGCGCAACAACCGCGACTGACGCTTCAGCCCGCACGCCCCGCGATGGGGTCGCTCGTCCGCGTCGTGCTCGACCGCACGGCGCGCGCCGGCGACTCGATCGTCGCCGTGACCGGCACGATGGCGGGCGAGCCGCTGCACTTTCTCGCCGACGCGCAGGGACGTCTCGAGGCCCTCGGCGCCGTCCCGGTCGACGCATCGGATTCGGTCGTCGCTCACGTCCGCATCGATCGGGCCTCCGGCGCGTCGGACAGCGCGCGCGTCTTTCTGCGATATCCGCATCGCGCACAGCCGGTGCAGGCCGCAACGCCGAAGCCGAAGAAGCGCGTCCGTGTTGCCGGCGCGCGACGCCTGCGGGTCGACACGAAGTTCACACGCCCCGACGCCGATTCCGACGATCGCGTCGCTCGTGAGAACGCGCTCGCGCGCGACATCGGTCACAAATCGCAGGACACGCCGCAGCTCTGGACCCTGCCCTTCCTCCGTCCGCGGCCGACGCGGGTGACGAGCACCTTCGGCAGCGGCCGCGTCTTCAACGGCCGCGTCCAGAGCAGCCACCTCGGCATCGACTACCGCGGCAAGACCGGCGAGCCGATCGTCGCCGCGAATCGCGGCGTCGTCGCTCTCGTCGCCGAATTCTTTCTCGCCGGCAACGTCGTATACATCGACCACGGCAACGGCGTGGTGACCGGCTACTTCCACATGAGCAAGCCGGAAGTGGCGGTCGGCGACACGGTGGAGCGCGGCCAGGAGATCGGTCTCGTCGGCGCGACGGGGCGCGTCACCGGGCCGCACCTGCACTGGAGCGCCCGCTTCGGCGCCCTGACCATCGATCCGGCCGATCTATTTGCGCTGACACCGCCGTTCGTCTCGCTGCCGATTCGCAAGGATGGGGACGAGCG
>CBHWBX010000602.1:0-2208 GCA_966111935.1 uncultured Gemmatimonadaceae bacterium | reverse complement strand
CTCGACCGTTCGGCTCTTCGTCGAGGGGAATCGGCAGGAAGCGGATCCGACGACAGATGCCGCCGAGGACCGTCGCCGCTTCCTGAAGCCCGGCTTCCACCGAGGGAAAGAGTGGCTTCACGAGCGCCTTCTGATTGAAGGCGAGCAGATCGACCTCGTGATACCGCGCGAGCTCGCGCAGGAGATGGTGCGTTCGCTGTAGGACGCCGCCCTTCGGCGGATACGGGACCAGATGCGACAACCAGAGAATCTTCACCGTGGCGCGGTCCCGAGAAGGGGATTCGCGCGAATCTACACGTCGCGATCGATTGCGCTATGAGCTGCGATAGTAGCGAAGCCCCGTCGTGACGCGACGGAATCCCGCGGCGCGAAATGCTTCGAGTCGAGACGAGCCCGACGCTGGCACGCCGTCGATCGTCTCGATCCTGAGATCCCGTGCGGTGCGCTCGAGCAGGTGCGCGGCAAGCGCAGCGGCGGCGCGCGTGACGTCGGTGTCAGGCAGTTCCGGACGCAGAACGATGCGCTCGCCGCGCCGCTCGGCGATCATCACGACGACGCCGTCGATCGTGACGAGCAGTGCGCCGCGGCTCCGTGGCTTGACGAACGGATCGCGCGCCGGATCCTGCGGCATCGGCAGCGAATAAACATTTGCAGGATCGTTCACCGACATCACGATCGCGTCGCCCGGATGCGCGTCATCAGCGCGCAGAAGCTCGACGGCCTCCGGTAAAGCGAACTGTGCGCCGGAGAGTCCGCGCACGAAGTAGCCGCGGCGTACGTCGCCGCGGAACTCGAGCCGCTTGAGCTCGCGATAGATCGATCGCCAGCCGATGGCGGGACGCTCGCGACGCCAGATCTCGCGCGACACAATTCCGTAGCGCGTGAGCCATTGCTGCGCGATGCGCTCGGCCCACGCGCTCTCGTCGACCTCCGGTCCGAGGACGCGCGACGTGCGGACGAGCGACCAGCGTCCCGGCCAAGCCGTAGGCTCGCTGCCGTCGCGGTCCGGGCGCTTCCACTTCGGAAGGCGCCGCAGATTCGGACGCCGCTGGACGACATAGCGATTCGCCGAGGGTGTGAAGTCCGACGGCAGCCAGCGCGTCGGGTCGGGCTGCGTGCGATCGCGCGGCGAGATCATTGGACGCCAGCGCAGCACCGCGCGGAGCGCATCGATCGTATCGTTGGTGACGAGCGACGCGCCGACGAGCTCGCGCAGCGCGTCGCGCAGCTGCCGCGACGTGAGCGAGGAGCTCGTGAGCAGCTCGTCGAAGAACGACGCGCCCTCTTCCTGAAGGACCGCGAGCACCTTCTGCGCGTGGTCGCTCAACGTCGGCGCCGCCGCGGTTCCGATCCAGGCACGCGCTGCTCCGCGGCGGACGAAGCGAATCGTCGACAGCGACGCCGCCTCGTCGGCGGCACCCGACGTTCCGCCGATCCACACCATCTCGCCCGCGGCGATGAGACGCGACAGCGCATCCGGCTGGTAATCATCGACGCGTGACGGGAAGACTTCGCGCTCCCACTGATCGCCGGGGCGCGCGAGGCCGTACATCTGTCGCGCGATCGCGATCGTTCCCTCGTCGCCGCTGACGCGCTGCGCCGGCTCGAGATGCTGCCAGCGTTGCATGAAGCGCGAGAAACGATCGAGGTTGACGGCCTCGATCTGCTTGCGTGCCTGCGCGAGCTCGCGCCGACGCGCCTGCTCGAGCAGTCGGCGCGACGTCCATCGCTGCGTCTCGACGTCGCCGCCGAAGGTGCCGCGAATGAGCTTCCCCGCGCGCGTCCAATCATCGAGCCGCTCGCCGACCCACTCGCGGTCGAACGCAGACCGCGCGGCGACGTCGTCGAGCGACCCCGCGCCGGCAAGCGAGATGAAGCGCACGAGAATCTCTCGCCGCGCGGCCGCCGGTGTGATCGCGGGACGCCGCTGCGGCTCCGGCACGGCGTCCGCGGCCGCTCGTGCCTCCATGGCCGAGCCGACGTAGACCGTCTCGAACGCATCGAGGCCAAACGCGGCGACGTAGCGCGCGAAGGTCTCCATGAGAACGACGCGCCGCGCCGTGCCGCTCTCGGTGGGAACGTCGATGCCGATCGCGCGGCCGCGCTCGAGAAGCTCGTAGAGCGGATCGCCACGGCGCCCTTCCTCGACGTCGGCGCCGCGCGCGCGCGCCGCCACCATCGTGTGATAGCCCGCGCGAGCGCACAGCG
>CBHWBX010000601.1:0-2224 GCA_966111935.1 uncultured Gemmatimonadaceae bacterium | reverse complement strand
ATCGTGATCTTTCCATCATGGTTGAGGTCGTCCATCTGCCCATCGCCGTCATTGTCGATGTAGATGTCCGACGCGTCGCCGTACATGTGACGGCTGAGGTTGGCACGCCCCGCCGTGTTGCCGCCCCCGGCGTTGTACTGCGGCGTGCGAAACCCGCTCATCACCTTCACACCCTTCGTGTCGATCCCGTGCGCCTGGAGGTCGTTCAGCACCAGCTCGAGCTTGTCGACGAGCTTGGGTTTCAGCACGAGATACTTCGGCCAGACGTTCGGCTGATCGTGCGTGAGAAAATCGCGCAGCTTGAAATGCTCGGAGAGCGGCGTGTCGGCGTTCTGCTGTGTGACCTCGATGAAGCCCGCGGGATTGCCGTACGCGCCCGCGGGCGCCTTCGACGGGCCGACGCTCGCCCGTTCGCTCGGCCAGTTGCCGATGAAGTAGGTGCCGACGCGGCCGTTCTTTTTCGAGGAGAATGGGAGCATCGTGATGACGTTGAAGCTGGAGATCGGCCGCACGGCGTTGCCGATGTTGAGCAGCACGTTCCAGATGCCCGCGCCCTTCGGCGCCGACGCCACCTCCTCGCCCTGCTTGTACTGAATCGTCGCGCCGGGCGGCAGCGACTCGGCTGTCACCGACGCCGGCGCCGGCTGGATCACGGCCTTGAGCTTTCCGCTCACCCCGCGCTGGCTGTCGAGAATGTGATCGGTGATCGCGTTGAGCGTCGCGTCGGTCAGATATGCGGTCTTCGGTCCCGTCAACGCGCCGGCGACGCGCGCCGTCGGTCCGGACACCGCGCCCCCGGCCTCCGCTTCGGCGGCGAGCAGGCTCCGGGCATTCGCGCCGACCCAGATCCACGACACCGCAAGAAGCAGGATGACCACCGCCCCGACGATGTCGAGGATCCGCTCGCCCCGCGGCGTCAGTCCTCGACGGTGAAAGTCGACGGTTGCTTCCGATGCGCTCGACGTCGAACTTCCTCTGCTCATCGCATTCCCATCCACTCGAATCCACCCGCATGCACTGGCTGTCCGATCTGTTTCACCGGGTGCGCGACGTGCGCGCCATCATCGCGTGGGGCGGCTATGTCGGCCTCACGGCGATCATCTTTGCCGAAACCGGCCTGCTCGTCGGATTCTTCCTGCCCGGTGACTCGCTGCTCGTGACCGCGGGCCTGCTCGCCGCGACGACGGGCGTCTTCAACGTGTGGCTCCTCGGACTTCTGCTCACGGTCGCCTCGGTGCTCGGCAACACCGTGGGCTATGCGATCGGTCGCGCGACCGGACCGCGGCTCTTTTCCCGCGAAGATTCTCTGCTCTTCAACAAGAAGCATCTGTATCGCGCCCACGAGTTCTACGAACGACATGGTGGCAAGACCATCATTATTGCGCGATTCATGCCCATCGTCCGGACCTTCGTGCCGGTCGTGGCCGGTATGGGGCAAATGGGATACCGGCGCTACACGATTTACAACATGGTCGGTGGGCTCGGCTGGATTTGGAGCATGCTGCTCATCGGATATTTCCTGGGTAGCTACATTCCGGGCGTGGACCAGCACATCGAGACACTGATCATCGTGATCGTGTTCCTCTCGTTGCTGCCGGGCATCATCGGTTGGTTGAAGGCCAGGCGCGCCGCCAAGACCGCGGCGCGCGAGACGAACTAGGGCTTCCGAGGAGAATCGCCATGGCGTTCACGCTTCCCAATCTCCCTTATGCGTTCGACGCGCTCGAGCCGCACATCGACGCGAAGACGATGGAGATCCATCACGACAAGCATCATCAGGCTTACGTCAACAACCTGAACGCGGCGATCGAGAAGGCGCCCGAGCTTCAGGGGAAGTCGCTCGACGATCTGATGAAGAACATCAACACCGTGCCCGAATCGGTGCGCACCGCGGTGCGCAACAACGGCGGCGGCCACTGGAACCACTCGCTCTTCTGGGAGCTGATGGGACCGAACAAGGGTGGCGAGCCGACGGGCAAGCTCGCCGACGCGATCAAGAGCGCGTTCGGCGATTTCGCGAAGTTCAAGGAGCAGTTTGCCGCCGCGGGCGCGGGCCGCTTCGGGTCGGGCTGGGCGTGGCTGATCAACGACGGCGGCAAGCTGTCGATCACGAGCACGCCCAACCAGGACAACCCGCTCATGGAAGGCAAGCATGCGCTGCTCGGCCTCGACGTCTGGGAGCACGCGTACTACCTGAAGTACCAGAACCGCCGTCCGGACTACA
>CBHWBX010000600.1:0-2234 GCA_966111935.1 uncultured Gemmatimonadaceae bacterium | reverse complement strand
GGCGAGATGCGCGAACGTCGTCTTGCCGTGCGCGCGCCAGGCAACGATGCGGCCGGCGACGCGAACCGTCTCGCCCTCGTCCTGCTGCCCTTCCGGCTGCAGCGCGACCGCCTCCGCGGCCTTGTGCGAGCGATCATAGCCGTACGCGAACGGAGCGATGCCGCGCGCCTCGAGCGCGTCGAGCTTCTCGCGCCGCGCGCGCTGGACGAAGTTCAGGTCGTTCAGGTCGTCGCTCATCACGCGGCTCCGCTCTGCGAGGACTGTCCTTCGGCGAGATACGCCTCGATGAACGGATCGATGTCCCCGTCCATCACGCGTTGGACGTCGGGGATCTTCAGCTCGGTGCGGTGGTCGTTCACCATCGTGTATGGTTGGAAGACGTAACTGCGAATCTGGCTGCCGAAGCTCACGTCCGACTTGTTCGCATCCATCTCGGCCTTCTTCTTCGCCTGTTTCTCTACCTCGATCTGGTAGAGCTTGTTCTTGAGCATCTTGAGCGCCGTGTTCTTGTTCTTGTGCTGCGAGCGCTCCTGCTGCGACGCGACGACGATGCCCGACGGAATGTGCGTCAGACGCACCGCCGAGCTGGTCTTGTTGACGTGCTGCCCGCCGGCACCCGACGCGCGGAACACGTCCATCTTGATGTCCTCGTCGCGGATCTCGATGTTGATGTCCGTATCGACGACGGGATACACGAACGCCGACGCGAAGCTCGTGTGGCGGCGCGCCTGCGAGTCGAACGGCGAGATGCGCACGAGCCGATGCACGCCCGCCTCCGCCTTGAGGAAGCCGTACGCGTACGGCCCCTTGATCTCGAGCACCGCGCCCTTGATCCCCGCCTCTTCGCCCTCGCTCAGGTCGAGGATCTCGATCGTGTAGCCCTTCCGCTCGGCCCAGCGCGTGTACATGCGCATGAGCATCGACGCCCAGTCCTGCGCCTCCGTGCCGCCGGCACCGGCGCTGATCTCGAGCTGTGCGTCGCGGAAGTCATCCGGTCCCGAGAGCAGCGACCGCAGACGGAACGACTCGACGTCGCGCGACAGCGCCTCCGTCTCGCGCTCGACTTCCGCCTCGAGCTCGGCGTCCGGCTCGAGGGCGAGCATCTCCTCGAGTTCGAGCGCGCTCTGGACGCGGCCGCTCGCACTGTCGAACGGCTCGATCCATCCCTTGAGCGCCTTCACCTGTTGCACCACGCCCTGGGCGTTTTGCTGATTGTCCCAGAAGCCGGGAGCGGCCATGCGCTCCTCGAGCTGCGTCAGCGTTTCGCGCTTCGCATCGAGGTCAAAGGTACCTCCGAAGCTCGGCGAGTCGCTCCGCTAGTTGCCTGAGCGTTTTCTCGCGCTCGGTCTCGGCCATCGTGCGATCCTCTTTCCGGTATGACACGAGCCGTCTCGCGGTCACGCGATCGACGGCTCGTCGAATGATCTGTCGTCTCTCTTTGTAAGATAGCGGCGCAGGATCAGAAAATCTTCTGTCCGCCTCCGAGGATGTCGTTGAGCGCATCCTGGAAGTGCTGCGTCGAGTCGGCGAACTCGCGCCCGACCTGGTCGACGTATTCCTCGAAGCTCTTCTTGATCTCCTCGCGGAACAGCTCCTTCAGCGTGCCGTCGCGCAAACCTTCGTCTCGCCGCTGCGGATAGTACGTGACGAGGTCGGAGATCAGCGCGCGCGCGAGACGGCGCGCCTTCGCGTTCGGATCGTTCGCGAGGAAAGGATTGATCGGTGCGCGCGCCGGTGTCGCGCCCGGTGCAGCGCCCGTCGGACGCGGGGCTGCGGGCGGCATCGGCGGGGCCGGCGGCGTCGGCGCGATCCCGGAGGGTCGCATCATCGGCGCAGTCGGACGCGGCGCGGAGGGCGTCGCCGCCGGCCCACTCGGCGCGGCGGCCCGCGGCGGCGCGCTGAACGGCGGACGCGGCGGAGCGAACGGAGTCGCCGGCATGCTCGGCGTCGCCGGCCCACCCGTCGCGGGCGTCGGACGCATCGGCGGAACGGGCGGCATCGGCCGCACCGGAGTCATCGTCGGCTGCGGGGGCATCGGCGGCGGCGGCGCTATCGGACGCGCGGGAGTCGGCGCCGCCATCGGCGGCATCGTCGGCACCACAGGCGTCGGCGCGCGCGGCGGCGTCGGCATCGGCCGCGGTGCGACGGGCCTGGCCGCTGCTGGGGTCGGTGCCGGCGCAGGAGCGCTTGCTGCCTGCCCCGCAAACGCCGCCGCGGGCGTCGGCGCGGCTGAT
>CBHWBX010000599.1:0-2246 GCA_966111935.1 uncultured Gemmatimonadaceae bacterium | reverse complement strand
GTGGGGGGGCGGGGGGGGGGGGTGCGCGCCCCCCGCCCCCCCCCCCCCGCTTCTCCAGCGATATTACATGTGCCCCTAATCAGGTTCTCACATGGCCAAGCTTACTGCGACCGACTGGATCTGGCGCGACGGCGAGTTCATTCGCTGGGATGACGCCACGGTTCACGTCCTCGCCCACTCGATGCAGTTCGGGTCCTCGGCGTTCGAGGGCATTCGCTGTTACAACACCCCGCGCGGTCCGGCGATCTTCCGACTCGAGGCGCATCTCCAGCGCCTGATCGATTCGTGCCGGATCTACCGGATGGACATCAAGTACTCGCTCGACGAGCTCGTCGCGGCGACCGTCGAGGTCGTCGACAAGAACGGACTCGACACGTGCTACGTCCGCCCGATGGTCCTGCGCGGCTACGGCGCGAGCGGCATGGTGCCGTTCGAGAGCGAGGTCGAGACGTACATCCCGTGCTGGCCGTGGGGCGCGTACCTCGGTGACGACGCGATGGAGAAGGGCGTCGACGCCTGCGTCGCCAGCTGGGCTCGCATGCAGCCGAATACGATTCCGGCGATGGCGAAGATCGCGGGCAACTATCTGAGCGGCCAGCTCATCAAGATGGAAGCGCTCCGCAACGGCTACGCGGAAGGCATCGGCCTCACCCCCGACGGCCTCATCAGCGAAGGCTCGGGACAGAACATCTTCATCGTCAAGGACGGCGTGGTCCACACGCCGACCGTGAACGGCACGCTTCTCCACGGCATCACGCGCAACGCGGTCATCCAGATGGCGACCGACCTCGGCTTCACGGTCAAGGAGCAGGAGATGCCGCGCGAGATGCTCTACATCGCCGACGAGATCTTCCTCACCGGCACCGCCACCGAAGTCGCCCCGATCCGCAGCGTCGACCGGATCGAAGTCGGCAACGGCAAGCGCGGCCCGATCACCCAGCAGATCCAGCAGCGTTTCCTCGACACCGTGCACGGCCGGATCGAGGACACGCATGGGTGGCTGACGTACGTGCGCGCGGAGAGAGCGGCGAAGGTGTAAGGGGATCGGGAGTCGTGGATCGAGGATCGGGAAATGGCACATCGGGCATGGCTCGGTGTGCCATTTCTTTTCTCGATCCCCGCTCCTCGATTCCCGATCCGCCACAGGCACATTTTCCGCACTCCACCGCCCCATGGACCCCCTCGACGGCCTTCGCACCGAATACCAGATCCTCACCGAGCTGTACCACTCGGGAGACTCGCGAACATATCTCGCGCGACATCTGACGTTGAATCGCGATGTCACGCTGACCGTCGTGCGCACGGCAGGTGATGGCTCGTATCTCACCGCGTTCGCCACCGACGCCGAGCTGTTGAAGAACAATCGGCATCCGAACCTCGTGCCGGTGATCGAGGGACGCTGGCTCGATGACCACACCTTTGCCGTCGCGCGTGCGCGCGTGCGCGGGTCGTCGCTCGAGCATCTGATCGACGCCGTCGGCGCGATGCCGCCGCAGCGCATCGACGCGGCGCTGCGTGAGATCGCCGGTGCACTCGTCTTCGCGCGCGAGGCAGGGGTGACGAACCGCTTCATCTCGCCGCAGTCGCTCATCTTTCAACAGGGCACCGGTCGCGCGCTGATCGCGTTCGAGCCGTCGCGGCTGATCGCCGACGACACGCAGACGCTGCGCGAGCTCGCGCGCCGCATGAACGGCGGCGCGCAGTACGACGTCTCGCAGTTCGTGCGCATGCTCGGCGCGCCCGCGGCGGCCGCTGCGCTCGCGCCGACGCCGACACCGGTCGCCGAGCGTGCCGTCGGTATTCCCGTTCAGCGGGACGACTCGGTCGTCGTCGTGCAGCGGCACGGGATGAGCTTCGGCGCGCGCGTGTTCACGACCTTCGTCGTGCTCGCGGTGCTCGTCGTCGCCGGCTGGATGTTCTGGCCACGTCACGCGCCCGAGCCGCCGCGCACGGCGAGCAACGTCGCAAACCCGAATCCCGACACCGACGCCGGCGGCGACGTCTCGCTGCGCTCGCGCCTGGACACGGTGACCTATCCCACGCCGCGCATCGTCGAGCCGGAGCCGACGATGCCGTCCCAGGTGCCCGCGCCGATCACGACGCCGACGCCGATGCCGCAGCAGCCGTTGGCGACGACTCCGCCGACGACACCACCGGGACAACTCGCCGTGCCCCCGAAACGCACCGAGCCGATCGTCCCGCCGGCAAAGCTGCCCGCACCGCCGGTCGATACGGCCGCGCGTCCC
>CBHWBX010000598.1:0-2246 GCA_966111935.1 uncultured Gemmatimonadaceae bacterium | reverse complement strand
CGATGCCCGGCTCGAGCTCGATGAAGGCGCCGTAGTTCGTGATCGAGACGACCTTGCCCGTGACGCGGGTGCCGACCGGATACTTCTCGGCGACGTCCTTCCACGGGTAGCTCTGGAGCTGCTTGAGACCGAGGCTGATACGCTCGCGCGTCCAGTCGATGTCGAGCACCTTGACCTCGAGCTCCTGACCGATCTGCACGAGCTCGGACGGATGCGAGATGCGGCCCCACGACATGTCGGTGATGTGGAGCAGGCCGTCGACGCCGCCGAGATCGATGAACGCACCGAAGTCGGTGATGTTCTTGACGACGCCCTTCCGCACCTGATCCTTCTCGAGCTCCTTCATGAGCTTTTCGCGCTTGCCGGCGCGCTCGTTCTCGAGGATCACTCGACGCGAGACGACGATGTTGCGGCGGCGCTTGTTCAGCTTGATGATCTTGAACTCGAACTTCTGGCCGAGCAGCTCGTCGATGTTCGGCACGCGACGGAGCGCGATCTGCGAGCCCGGGAGGAACGCGTCGACGCCCATGAGGTCGACCACCACACCGCCCTTGATCTTCTTGACGAGGGTGCCTTCCACCGGCTGGTCGTTTTCGTACGCGAGGCGGATCTTCTCCCACACGCGCATGAAATCGGCCTTCTTCTTCGAAAGGACGACCGAGCCTTCCTGATCCTCGAGGTGCTCGAGCAGGACTTCGACTTCGTCACCCGGCTTGAGGTCCGGATGGTCCTTGAACTCTTCGAGGGGAACGCTGCCTTCCGACTTGAAGCCGATGTCGAGCACGACCATGTTGTCGCGGATCTCGAGCACCTTGCTCTTCACGATCTCGCCTTCCTCGATCGAGGCAAGCGTACCGTTGTAGAGCTCCATCATTTTCTCATACGCTTCGGACTCGTATTCGTCCTCGTCGTAGAGCTCGGGGCGGCGGTTGGCAAGCGGGCGAAGCTGAGCCTTCTGCGCGTCGCGCTTCTCGCGCTCAGTCACGGCCGTGCCGGTTGCAGTGGTGGAATCGAACGTGGTCGGCATGCGGAAAGTGGGATCTCCTGATCGCTTCGCGGAATCTTTAGGCTCGCCGCGACGAGGCAAAGGATGGTTCGCGCGCAATTGCGCGAGCCTGGTAAGATACGAGGATTTCCGCCAGCCGTCAACTATGGCAGGCTGGAAGTGTCCGTGGGACGGTGAGTTACGGCTTTCGCCAGCGCCACGATCCGCTCGACCTGGTCCTCCTGGGTCAGGTAGGTCGTATCGATCAGCACCGCGTCGGTCGCCTGCACCGTCTGGGTGGCGTCCTTTGCATCGCGTTGCACAATCAGGTCCGTCTCTTCGGCGATCTCGTCGTCGGTCGGCGCACGGTTCAGCCGCTGGACGAGCCGCCGCCGCGCCCGCTCCCACGGGTCGGCGATCAAAAACACCTTGAGGGCCGCATCCGGGAAGACCACCGTCCCGATGTCCCGCCCGTCCACCACCACATTCGCCTCGGCGCCCGCCTTCCGGACCTGCTCGTTCACCCAGGCCCGGACGGCCGGCATCTTCGCGACCCGGGAGACGTTCCGGGTCACCTCGGTGCCGCGCAGGCGCTCCTCGCACGGCTGGCCGTCGATCAGCGGGACGAACGTGCCCTCCCCGGGCACGAAGGTGATCGCGGACGCACCCTCGAGCACCTCGGCCTCGGTCCACCCCTCGGCGTCGCCGCCGCGCTCGAGCCGGGCGGCGGTCGCCGCGCGATAGAGCGATCCGGAATCGACATGGCGGAAGCCGAGCTTCCGCGCCACCCACTGCGCCGTCGACGACTTGCCCGACGCCGCCGGGCCGTCGATCGCGATCACGAAGGCGCGATCCATCAGGCATGTCCTCCGGTCACGCGCGCGAGATCGCTCCAGAAGCCGGGATACGACACCGACACGCAGTCGCGATCGTCGATCTCGATCGCATTCCCTTCCGCGGCGCCGAGGACGCCGAACGCCATCGCCAGGCGATGGTCGCCGTGGGTGACGACGCGGCCGCGCAGTGGCTTGCTCGATCCGCGGATCTTCATCCCGTCCGGCAGCTCCTCGGCGTCGACGCCGATCGCGCGCAGGTTTGCCACGACGGCGGCGATTCGATCGCTCTCCTTCACCCGCAGCTCGTTCGCGCCGGTGATGACGGTCTCACCGTCGATGCGCGCGGCGACGCAGGCGAGCAGCGGCAGCTCGTCGACCATCGCCGGCACGTCGGCTTCGACGATGGTCGTCGGCGACAGTCGGCC
>CBHWBX010000597.1:0-2249 GCA_966111935.1 uncultured Gemmatimonadaceae bacterium | reverse complement strand
GAAGGCGCGCGCGCGTCCAGGTACGCGGCCACCAGAGATAGACGCCCGTCACGAGAATGAACAGAAAGCCGAAGTTCGCCGCGCCGGTGATCGCGCGGCCGAGCGCGCGACGCTCGCCCGTCGCGGCGAGGGTGCGATGCCAGGCGGTGACGCTGCGGAAGAAGTCGCGCACGGCACTCGAGCCGGTGCCGAGCACCTGGCCCGTGTACGCATTGAGGAAGACGCGCTTCTCGCGCCCCAGCGCCACTTCCACGGCGGCATCGCGACCGGAGCGCACGGTGAGTCCGGTCGGCGTGGCGTGTGTCTGCGCGGTGGCGAGAGCGAGCAGGGAGTCGACGGGCAGACGTTCGGCCTCGGCGCTCGGCGCCGCGGTTGCGAGGCCGCGCGTGTCGGCCCAGGCGGTGATCTGCCGCTGATAGGTGAGCAGCACGCCGGTGGCGGACATGATCACCACGATCGCGGCGACGAAGAGGCCGACGACGAGGTGGGACCAGAAGACGACGGAGCGGGCGAGGCGCATCCGGCCGAAGTTATCGGCAATTCCGACGTGAACCATCGGAATTATTGCCGAGGGTTCGAGCTGATAGGGGGAGGGTCGCCTGTTCCGGAACAAAAAAGCGACCCATTCGGGTCGCTTCTTTGTCGGCCGCCACTCGACCTACTTCTCGATCTGAATCCCCACCGCGTTCGTCTGGCAGGAGCCATCCTGCGGGTTCGGGAAGCAGACCTTCAGCTCGATCACGTCGCCGGCTTTCATGCGGCTGACGATCGACTGAAGATCGTCCACCGACTTGATGTCCTTCCGCTCCGGGTGCAGGACGCCGAGGATGATCTGGTTCGGTCCGAGGTTGCGGTACGACGGGCCGTTGCCGGCGACCGACGCGACGCGCAGGCCCGAGCGGAACGGCGCCTGGAGTTGTGTCTTCTGCACGAAATCGCTGGAGATCGGCTCGACACTAATGCCCAGGCGATCGAGCGTGCGTACCGCCGGGGCGCCGGAGGCCGGACGCGCGGGCGTCGCGCTTCCCGCCGGACGCGAGCCGGTGAGCGGGTTGTCATCGTTCGCGGCCACGGCGTTCGGATCGGCGGCTTCCGCGAGCTTGATGCTGAACGTCTTCTTGCTGCCGAAGCGCATCGCTTCGACGGTCACGACGTCACCGGGCTTGTGGCCGCGGATGATGCGCTGGAGCGTGTTCACCTGATCGACCGGCTTGCCGTCGGCGGTGATGATGATGTCGCCGACTTCGAGACCGGCCTTCTGGCCCGGGCTGTCGGTGTTCTCGGGGAAGCCGGTGACCTTCGCGCCGCCGGCGTGCGGGAGGCCCGCGGCCTTGGCGTCGTTCGGTGTGGCGTCGAGCAGCGTGATACCGATGATCGCGCGCTTTACCTTGCCGTACTTGATGAGGTCATCCATGACCTGCTTCGCGAGCGTGATCGGAATCGCGAACCCATAGCCCGCGTAGTAACCGGTGCCGCTGGCGATGGCGCTGTTGATGCCGATGACGTCGCCGCGGATGTTGAGGAGCGGACCGCCCGAGTTGCCCGGGTTGATCGCGGCGTCGGTCTGGATGTAGTCGGTGATCGCGTACGGGTTCTGGCCGTTCGGATTGAGCAGCGCCGACTGGTTGCGTCCCTTCGCGCTGACGATGCCGGCGGTCACCGTGAAGTCGAGCTGGAGCGGGTTGCCGATCGCGAGCACCCACTGGCCGACGCGCGACTTCGAGTCGTCGCCGAGGTTCACGGTCGGGAAGCTCTTGCCTTCGATCTTGATCACCGCGACGTCGGTCGACGGATCGCGGCCGATGACCTTGGCGTTGTAGACGGTCTTGTCGAACAGCGTCACCGTGACACGATCGGCGTCGGCGACGACGTGGTTGTTCGTGAGGATGTAGCCGTCGGGCGAGACGATGAAGCCCGAGCCGCTCGCCTCTTCCGGCGTGTCGGACGGGGTACGGTCGTCGAAGCCGCGAAGCATGTCTTCGATGCTCGGCGGGAGCTGGCCGTTGCCCGGCCCGCGACGGAGGCGCGATGTGGGACGGGTGCGTGCAAAGCGCTCGGTCTCGATCGAGACGACGGCGGGACGTGCGTGGTCGGCGACGGCTTCGAACGCTGATTCGAGGTCGGCCGCGGGGGCGATCTCGGCCGCGGACGGCTTGTTGGCGGAGCTCACTTTGCCCTGTGCCCAGCCGAAGCGCGTGAGATCGAAGCCCGACGCGAAGATGAGGCCGCAAAGGAACGCAACGACCACG
>CBHWBX010000596.1:0-2257 GCA_966111935.1 uncultured Gemmatimonadaceae bacterium | reverse complement strand
AGTTACATGAAAGCGACGCCTCAGGCGTCGCACACCGACCCGCAACCCGCGACCCGCAACCCGCGACCCGAGTCAGGCGAGCGGACTCGGATCCCAGTAGCCCTCGACGCGCGCAATCAACCCATCAGCATTCACCCGCAGTATGTCGATCCCGCTGACATCGACGGTTTTTCCCGAGGCCATCGTGGCGCGCATGCGCCAGTGCGCGGCGATCGAGTCGCGGCTCGGAAACGCGGCGATGGTCTCGACGTCGGTGTGGCGAATGCGGATAGCGAAGCCGGTGGCGAACATCGCTTCGATGTTCGCGCGACCGCGGACGACCGGCGAGCCGATCGGATCTTCGATTTCGCCGTCCTCGGCGAATGTGGCCGCGATGCGCGGTGAGTCGATGGCGGCGATCGCGGCGAAGAATTCGTCGAGGACGGAGCGGAGGTCGGTCGAGATAGATCACCTCAGGGGCTGGGGTCCTTCGCGCTTCGCGCTCAGGATGACGATCGATTAGAAAATCCGTCGGCCGATGGCGTTGCGCGGCGGGGTGATGCCGAGCCAGGTGGAGATGGTCGGCGCGATGTCGATCGCGCGAACTTCGGGGATGCGATGCGTCGCGCCGGCGTTGCGGATACAGAGCAGCGGATGCATGTCGTGGTCGACCGACGGAAAGCCGTGCTCGCCCTGCGGAAAGCTCATCGGCGCAAGCAGCGATCCGGTGACGCCGGCATTCCAGTAGTAGCCGGGCCGCAGTCCCGCGTACAGATCGCCGCCGCCGGCGCCGCCCAAGCCAAGTGAATCCCCTTCGACCGTGCCGGCGCGATAGAAGCGCGTGAACACCGGCGCGCCGGTGCTGTCACGAACCTCGCGCAGCACGCGCTCGGCCTGATTCACGACGGAAGCAATCGAGTCCATCGGGACGATGCCGTTCCTGTGCGCGACGCTGTTGACGATCACCCACGCGCCCGGGGCCCAGTAGGCGCGCGTCCTCGAGAGGTCGACACGGCCGCTGCTGTCGGTCGACAACAAGCCCGCGGCGCGCAAGGCGATGTTCGGACGGACGTTCATCCACGATGCGCGCATGCCGTGCTCACCGGTGACGAAGAGCAGCGTATTCGGTGCCGACGATGCGAGGCGCTCGAGCTGCGCGAGCTTGACCTCGACGAGCTCGTACCCGCGGCGGAGCATCTTCGCGGCGTTCGCACGGCCGGCCGCCGAGACGCCAGGCGTCGCGGGGTCGGCGTAGCCGAGGAAGGCGTGAAGGGTCTCATCGGGATAAGGGAGATAGTCGGTCGCGAGCTCGGGGTGATACGCGTTCCATCCCCACTCCATCCCGCGCATGAATTGCCGGACCACCAGCTCCGCGCTTTCGAGATATCTAAACTCGGCGGTTCCATCGCCGCCGTTCGGAACGCGGGGACCGAGCTCGCCGTGCTCCATCATGCTGGAGATGCCATTCCCGGGAACGCCCTGCACCGCCGCGTCATACGCCCGCGCGACGTCGGGACGATTCGCCTGAATGACGCGCGCTTCGCTCTGGAGCAGTGTGAGCTTCGAGCGATCGCGCGCGAGATCCCAGAGACGGAAGTAGACGAAGGTGCGGCGGCCATCGCGCAACGTCACGGCGAGCGGCTTCGAGAAGAAGCGCGCGAGCGGCCGATGGAGCGGGCTCGTCGTATCGGTCGGCGCGAGATGGACGAGGACGCCCGTCGTGTTGCGATTGAGCAGGACTTCGACGGTGCTGTCGTTCCGGATGCGCGCATGGAGCGAATCGCCGTCTTTGCCGAAGGCCCAATCGAGCGGCGACTTCTCGGTGATGAGCCGCGGCGACTCGACCTTGTCGTTGTAGGTGTTCACGACGGCGAGATTCCGACGCTGATTCGTCGCGGCGTCGAGAGCGCGGATGGAATCAAGGGTCGGCGTGCTGCGAACGACCGGAGTGTACGCCGGGGACTGCGGCGACTGTGTCGCCATGTGCGACCACACCGTCTTCTCTTGCCGCGCGGCGGCGAGCCAGATGGTCTCGGCAGTGAGCGCGGCGGGGCGGTAGCCGTCGGTGGTCTCGAGGATGGTGTGCTCGGGCCAGGGCGTGAGCTGATTCGCCGAGGCGGAGATGCCGTTGAGGTTCGAGTAGGTACCGGTCCAGATGGCGGCGTGGCTCGTCGGCGTCACACTCGGCATCGCCGGTCGAACGGACTCGGCGCAGACGGATTCCGGGAAGAGGCGGAAGAGCGTGGGAGTCGTGATGGAGTCGCTATAGGTGCGCAGC
>CBHWBX010000595.1:0-2258 GCA_966111935.1 uncultured Gemmatimonadaceae bacterium | reverse complement strand
CTACGGCACTCCCGCCGAGGAAGGAGGCGGCGGCAAGGTGTACATGGTGCGCGGCGGTCTGTTCAACGACGTCGACGCGGTCGTCACCTGGCATCCGGGTGACCGCAACGATGCGTCGCCGGTGAGCAACCTCGCGGCGATCAGCGCCAAGTTCCGCTTCCACGGTCTCTCGGCGCACGCCGCCGCCGCTCCCGACAAGGGACGCTCGGCCGTCGACGGCGTCGAAGCGATGGACAACATGGTGAACATGATGCGCGAGCACATCCCGCAGGAGACGCGCATCCACTACGTGATCACCCAGGGGGGCAAGGCGCCGAACGTCGTGCCGGACTTCGCCGAGGTGTATTACCAGGCGCGCAGCCCCGACGTGCGCGTGCTCGACGGCGTCTGGGACCGGATCATCGACGCCGCGAAGGGGGCGGCGATGGGCACCGGCACCACCGTCGACTATGAAGTGATCTCGTCGACGTACAACGTGCTGCCGAACGACTATCTCGCCGAGATCCAGCGCAAGAATCTCGAGCGCGTCGGCGGGATCAAGTACACGCCCGAAGAGCGCGCGTTCGCCGAGAGCATCCGCAAGACGCTGAGCGAGCCGATGCTGCCGCTCGGCAGCGAAGAGAAGGTGCAGCCGATTCGCACCGAGATCACGTATGCGTCGACGGACATGGGCGACGTGAGCTGGGCAGTGCCGACGGTGCAGATGACGACGGCGACCTGGGTGCCGGGCACGCCGGCGCACAGCTGGCAGGCCGTCGCCGCCGGCGGCACGACGATCGGCGCGAAAGGGATGATGGTCGCCGCGAAAACGATGACGCTCACGGCGATCGATCTGTTCAATGATCCGACGCACGTGAAGAAAGCCCGCGAGGAGTTCGATCGCCGTCGCGGTGGATTTGCCTACAAGTCGCGGCTGACGCGTGAAAAGCCGGCGCTCGACTATCGCAAGGGACAATAAGGACTGATATGGCGACGGTAGCAGAGATCTTTGAAACGATGGAGTACGGCCCCGCGCCGGAGAGCGACAAGGAAGCGCTCGCGTGGCTGGGCAAGCACGAGCGCGTGTTCGGCCATTACATCGACGGCAAGTGGACGGAGCCGGGGCAGACCTTCGACGTCGTGAATCCGGCGACGAACAAGGTCATCGCGCGCGTCACCGACGGGACGAAGGACGACGTCGATGCCGCGGTGGCGGCGGCGAAGGCCGCCCTGCCGGCCTGGAAGGCGCTGACCCCGCACGCGCGGGCGCGCTATCTGTACGCGATTGCCCGCGGAGTGCAGAAGCACTCGCGTCTCCTTGCCGTGCTCGAGTCGATGGACAATGGCAAGTCGATTCGCGAGACGCGCGACATCGATGTGCCGCTCGTCGCGCGCCACTTCTATCACCACGCCGGCTGGGCGCAGCTGCTCGACAGTGAGTTCGCCGGCTATGAAGCGATCGGCGTCGTCGGACAGATCATTCCGTGGAACTTCCCGCTGCTGATGCTCGCGTGGAAGATCGCGCCGGCGATCGCGGCGGGTAACACGGTCGTGCTCAAGCCGGCCGAATTCACGCCGCTGACCGCGCTGGCATTCGCCGAGATCGTGAACGAGATCGGCCTGCCGCCGGGCGTCGTGAACATCGTCAACGGCCATGGCGAGACCGGCGCGGCGATCGTCGATCATCCCGACGTCGACAAAATCGCGTTCACTGGATCGACGGAAGTCGGACGGATCATTCGCAAGGCGACGGCGGGGTCGGGGAAGAAGCTGAGCCTCGAGCTCGGCGGAAAGAGTCCGTTCATCGTCTACGAGGACGCGGATCTGGACAGCGTCGTCGAAGGCGTCGTCGATGCGATCTGGTTCAATCAGGGGCAGGTCTGCTGCGCCGGCTCGCGCCTGCTCGTGCAGGAAGGCATCGCCGAGAAGCTCGTCGCGAAGCTGCGTGCGCGAATGGAGAAGCTGCGCCTGGGCTCACCGCTCGACAAAGCGGTGGACATGGGCGCGATCGTCGCGCCCGTGCAGCTCGAGCGCATCAGGGGCCTGGTCAAGCAGGGTGTCGATGAGGGAGCGACGATGTGGCAGCCGTCGTGGGCCTGTCCCACGGACGGGTGCTTCTATCCTCCGACCCTTTTCACCGACGTGCAGCCGTCTTCCACCATCGCGCAGGTCGAGATCTTCGGGCCGGTGCTCGTGACGATGACCTTCCGCACACCGGAAGAGTCGGTCGCGCTGGCGAACAACACGCCGTACGGGCTCGCGGCGAGCGTGTGGACGGA
>CBHWBX010000594.1:0-2260 GCA_966111935.1 uncultured Gemmatimonadaceae bacterium | reverse complement strand
GAGGCGCAGAGGCGCAGAGGTCCGCAGAGGAACTGCTGAAGAGCGACAACTGCCTTGAAATGGGAACGGCGACTCCGAGAGTGGGGTCGCCGTTCTTTTTTCATTCATTCTTTTTTGCTCTTTCGCCCTTTGCAGTCCTCTGCGATCCTCTGCGTCTCCGCGCCTCCGCGGTGAGCAGTTCACGGCTTACGAAACCAGTACAAACCTTTTCGACCCCTGGCGCATCTAAGGGAAGGACGGTCCATTAGACCGGCATAGGGAAGCCCACCGACGAGGAACCGATGTTCGACAAGGAATCCGGACTGCTGCAAGGCACCGTGGAGCTGCTCGTCCTCAAGACCCTCTCCTGGGGACCGATGCACGGCTACGGCATCGCGAGCTGGATCGAGAGCGCGACCAACGACGTCCTCCAGGTCGAGGAGGGCTCGCTCTACCCCGCCCTCTATCGCATGGCCCGCAAGGGATGGATCAAGGCCGAGTGGGGCCTGTCGGAGAACAATCGCCGCGCCAAGTACTATCATCTCACCGCCGAAGGCCGCCGCCAGTTTCGCGAGCAGACCTCGGGCTGGCGCCGCTTCTCCGACGCCGTCGATCGTGCCGTCACGAGCCGCACGGCTCCCAGCTGGGCGAGGTGAGCGATGGCCAACGAGAAGAACACACCGCGCCTGCCGTTCGGACCCGCGAAGCCCGAAGCTGAAGTCGACGACGAGCTGCGGTTCCACCTCGAGCGGCGCGTCCAAGCGAACATCGACGCCGGCATGTCCCCCGACGACGCCCGCCGCGCGGCGCTCGAGCGCTTCGGCAACGTCGACGCCGTGCGCGACGAGTGCACGCAGCTGCTCGTCGACGAGCGCAAGGCGGAAGCGCGACGCGACTGGCTCGATGATCTGCGGCAGGATGTGCGCTTCGCATTCCGCTCGGCACTGCGTGCGCCGGTGTTCTCGGTGCTCGCCGTCGTCACGCTCGCGCTGGGGATCGGCGCGAACGCCGCCGTCTTCGGCGTCGTCAAATCGGTGTTGCTCAACGCGCTGCCCTACGCCGACTCCGATCGCCTGATGCGGATCTCGGCGCCCCTTCGCGGCAACACGAATGTGCGCGGCGCGCTCAGCGCCGGCACGGTGCTCGACATTCGCGAACGCCAGCACTCGTTTTCCAACGTCGGCGCCTACGCGCCGCCGCGCGACGTCATCCTCACGCTCGACGATCGCCCACAGGTCGTACACGCCTCGTGGATCGAGCCCTCGCTTCTCCCCACGCTCGGCGTCAACCCGATTCGCGGCGCCGGCTTCCGCGACGAAGACGCGCAGCGCGACACCGCGTTCGTCGCGATGCTCCCCTACGCGAGCTGGCAGCGCTACTTCAACGGCGATCCGAACGTCATCGGCCACACGATCCGACTCAACGGCATCGCGCGCACGATCGTCGGCGTGCTGCCGCGCGACTTCGTGCCCCCCGAGTACGATGCGGACGTCTATCTCCCGCTCGGGCTCCAGCTCTACATGCGCGATCCGATCGGCGCGCGCGGATCGCACAGCTTCGGGATGATCGGCCGTCTCAAGCCCGGCGTCGAGCTGCCGGCGGCGCAGCGCGAGCTCGTAACGATCGGCGAACAGCTCGAGAAGGATTTCCCCAAGGACAATCTCGGCATCGGGCTCGCCGGCATCCCGCTGCGCGACGCGATGGTCGGCGACACGCGCGCGCCGCTCATCGTGCTCCTCGCGAGCGCCGCGCTCGTCCTCCTCATCATGTGCGCGAATCTCGCCGGCGCGCTGCTCTCGCGCACGATCTCGCGTCGGCGCGAGTTCGCCGTACGCGTCGCGCTCGGCGCGGGACGCGGACGACTCGTACGACAGCTTCTCACCGAGAGCGTGCTGCTCGCGCTCGTCGGCGGTGCGGCCGGACTGCTGCTCGCGATGCTCGGCCTCGCCGCGCTGCGCGGGCTCGCGCTCACCGCACTTCCGTCGTACGCCAGCCTGTCGCTCGACACCGGCGCGATTCTCGTCACGACCGCGCTCGCGCTGATCACGGGACTCGCGTTCGGCGTCGGTCCCGCGCTCGCCGTGGGACGGCAGGACCCACAGGGTACGCTGCGCGAGCAGACGCGCGGATCGAGCGAGACCCCGCGCGCGCGGCGGATGCGCGGAGTGCTCGTCGCCGGACAGATCGCGCTCTGTATCAGTCTGCTCTCCGGCGCCGGCCTCCTCGCGCGCAGCCTCTGGGCGATCACCACGGCGCCGGCAGGCTTCGATCCGCGCGGGAT
>CBHWBX010000593.1:0-2267 GCA_966111935.1 uncultured Gemmatimonadaceae bacterium | reverse complement strand
GAAGGTTGCGTCTCCATCCTCAAGTCCGATGGCCATGTCGTGCTCGCCGAGGGCAACGGCGCCGATGCCATCGAGCTCGTACGCCGTCGGCGCTTCGACGTCGTGCTCCTCGATCTCTTCATGACTCCGGTGAGCGGGATGGACATCCTCCGCGCGATCCGCGAGGTCAGTGAAGACACGCTCGTCGTCATCATGACGGGCGACGCGTCGGTCGAGACGAATGTCGAGGCGCTCGAGGCCGGCGCCTGGGAATACGTGCCGAAGCCGTTCAACGCGACGCACCTCCGCATCCTCATGGGACGTGCGGCGCGGATGCTCGATGCCCGTCGCGGTGACGCGACGCCGCGTGAGAGCAGCAACGGCGCGCCACAGACCGCGCCCGCAAATCGTGGCGTGATCCTTGGCTCGTCGCCCGCCTTTCATCGGGCGCTCACGCTTGCGCGGCGCGTCGCCGCGACCGACGCGTCGGTCGTCCTCATCGGAGAAAGCGGCACGGGCAAGGAGATGATGGCGCGCTTCATCCACGCAAACAGCCGCCGCGCCAAGCGAACGCTGATGCCGGTGAACTGTGCGGCGTTACCCGACAGCCTTTTGGAGTCGGAGATGTTTGGACATAAGCGCGGCGCATTCACCGGCGCCGACCGCGACAAGCCCGGCCTGCTCGAGACGGCCCACGAAGGCACGATGTTCCTCGACGAGCTCACCGAGATGTCGCCGGCGATCCAGGCCAAGCTCCTGCGCGTGCTCCAGGACGGACGACTCCGCCGCGTCGGCAGCGAGGAAGAGGACCGCGCGGTCGACGTCCGCATCATCTCGGCGACGAACCGCGATCCGCAGCAGGCGGTGCGCGACGGCGTGCTCCGCCAGGATCTCTTCTTCCGGCTGTGGGTCTTCCCGATTCACCTGCCGCCGCTGCGCGAGCGTCCCGAAGACATCGTGCAGCTCGCTCGGCACTTCCTGAGCTTCTATTGGACGAAGCATCGCGGCTCGAACGTTCGCACCCCAACGTTCAGCCGCGACGCCGAAGCCGAGCTGGTCGCGCGGCCGTGGCCGGGGAACGTGCGCGAGCTTCAGAACGCCATGGAGCGTCTCGTCGTCACCACCGAGGCGGGCCAGACGATCGAGCCCAACGACCTGCCGCACGGCGAACAACCGGTACAGTCGATGAGCTCACCGGCCGCCGTGACGATGCCGCTGCTCACCACGGCATTTCATTTGGCTAAAGACCAACTGGTGTCGGGATTCGAGCGGACGTACATCGAACACCTCGTACAGCGCGCTGATCACAACCTTGCTCGTGCCGCTCGCCTCGCCAGCATCGATCGAACGACCCTCTACCGCCTCCTCGAGAAACATGGTCTCCAGCGCAGCGATTTCATCGACGCCCAGTCGTAACGTCCTTGCTCCTCCGGATCTCTCGTACGCCCTCGACGGCGACACCGAGCTTCAGACCGTCAGCCAGGTTGTCCATGACCTGCGGTCGCCGCTCTCGTCGATCCTGCTGCTCGCCGAAACGCTGTACGGTCGTCATCGCCAGAGCGGCGATACGATCGCGCAGCGCCAGGCGGGGCTGATCTACGGCGCCGCGCTCGCGATGCACGGGCTCGTGACCAGCGTCCGCGATCTCGCGCGCGGCGCGCACACGTTGATCGACCCTGAGCCGATGCGCTTCCACGTAGGCGACTGCGTCGACACGATCAGCGCCCTCGTGCGCCCGCTCGCGGAAGAGAAGGGGCTCGCGTTCCGCGTCGTCATGCCGCAGCGTTTCACGCTCGTCGGCCACCCGACGGCGCTGACGCGGGTGCTCCTGAATTTGGTAACAAATGGTCTCAAATTCACCGACCGCGGCTACGTCGAGGTCGTCGGAACGACGCTCGACGACGGCGGCGCACGGTTCGTCGTCCGCGACACCGGCACCGGCCTGCCCGAGTCGATCGCGCTGCTCGTGAACAGCGGCGCGAACGTCGCCCTCGATCGGGCCGCCGCGTCGGTCGGCGGCGAGGTCTGCACGGGACTCGGCCTGCTCCTCTGCGTGCGCCTCGCGCGACTGATGTCCGGCAGTCTGCGCGTCGATCGCACGGGAGCGGATGGCACCTGCTTCGTGCTCGACCTGCCGCTCGCCGTCCCGCGCGACGACGATGTGATCACCGGCGACTACTCCTTCCGGCTCACGTAGATGTGGTCGAACCGCAGCGTTTTCGGCGCGGGACACTGATCGCCCGCGCCGCCCCCGAGTATCGAGAGCGCCAGTTCCGCGCGCAACTTAC
>CBHWBX010000592.1:0-2274 GCA_966111935.1 uncultured Gemmatimonadaceae bacterium | reverse complement strand
GATGCGATCGCCTTCGAAGAACATGTGCTCGGTGCGGCAGAGCCCGATGCCCTCGGCGCCAAAGCCGCGAGCGATGCGCGCGTCGGCGGGCGTGTCGGCGTTCGCGCGTACCTTCAAACGGCGGAGCTCGTCGGCCCAGCCGAGGAGCCGTGCATACGCATGGTGCACGGGCGCGCTCTGCGGCTTGCGCATCCCCCGAATGACCTGGACGACTTCGCTCGGCGTCGTCGGCAGATCGCCGCGATAGACGCGTCCGCTCGCACCGTCGACCGTGATATAGTCACCTTCGGACACTATTTCTTCGCCCACCTTGAAACGGCGGTGCTCGACGTCGACGTGCATGTCGCGCGCGCCGACGACCGCGCACTTGCCCATGCCGCGCGCGACGACGGCGGCGTGGCTCGTCATCCCGCCGCGCGCGGTGAGGACGGCGCGCGCGGCGACGATGCCGTGGAAATCCTCGGGCGTCGTCTCGTCGCGGACGAGGATCACCTTGTCGCCCGCGGCGTTGCGCTGCTCGGCGACGTCGGGATCGAACACGGCGATGCCGCTCGCCGCGCCCGGGCTCGCGGGCAGACCGGTGCAGAGCGGCTTCGCGCGCACCTCGGCGTCGATCACCGGATGCAGGAGCTGGTCGAGCTGTTCGGGAGCGACGCGCATCACCGCAGTGCGCGTGTCGATGAGCTCCTCGTCGACCATGTCGGTGGCGATGCGCGTCGCCGCGGCGGCGGTGCGCTTGCCGGTGCGCGTCTGGAGCAGATACAGCGTGCCGCGCTCGACGGTGAACTCGATGTCCTGCATCTCGCGGAAGTGCCGCTCGAGGCGCTCCTGGGTCTTCAGCAATTCCTCATAGGCCGCGGGCAGGCGCTGCGCCATCTCGTCGATGCTGAGCGGCGTGCGGATGCCGGCGACGACGTCTTCGCCCTGTGCGTTGACGAGAAACTCGCCATAGAACTTTCGCTCGCCCGTCGACGGGTTGCGCGTGAACGCGACGCCGGTGCCGGAGTCGTCGCCGAGGTTACCGAATACCATCGACACGACGTTGACGCCGGTGCCGAGGTCCTGGGCGATGCCGTTCACCTTGCGATAGTCGACGGCCTTCTTGAGCGTCCACGAACGCCACACCGCTTCGATGGCGCCCCAGAGCTGCGTCGTCGGATCCATCGGGAAGTCGTTGCCGGTGGAGGCGCGGACGAGCGACTTGTATTCCTCGACGAGGTTGCGGAGCGCGAACTCGTCGAGCTCCGCGTCGGTCTGCACGCCGGCGGTCATCCGCTTCGCCGCGAGCAGATGCTCGAACTGCGAGAACGGGACGCCGAGCACGACGTCGGCGTACATCTGGATGAATCGACGGTACGAGTCGTAGGCGAAGCGCGGATTGCCGCTCGCCTTCGCCAGGCCGGCGACGGTGCGATCGTTGAGACCGAGGTTGAGGATCGTCTCCATCATTCCCGGCATCGAGACCGGGGCGCCGGAGCGCACCGAGACGAGCAGCGGGTTGGCCGGGTCGCCGAAGGTCTTGCCGGTCACGCGCTCCAGGCGCTCGAGCGCCTCGGCGACTTCGGTGCGCAAGGCTTCAGGGATCGTGCGATCGCGCAGATAGTCGATGCACAACGAGCAGGCGATGGTGAACCCCGGCGGTACGGGCACGCCGAGGTTCGTCATCTCGGCGAGGTTCGCACCCTTGCCGCCGAGAATCGCCTTCATGTCCTTCGTTCCTTCGGCGGCCCCGTCGCCGAAAAAGTAGACCGATTTCAGAGCCGGGTGCGCGGAACGCTCTCCGCTAGCAGCCGCAGCCGAATCGGAGCTTGTCTGGGTCTGTTGGGGGCGCTGTTGGGTAGTCACCGGAGAAGCACGCATGGCAAAATCCGTGCGGCCCTGCTGGGACCGATTCCAGCATTCCGTCGAGCGACAGGTAGCCCAGGGTATCGACTCCGATATGCCGGGCGATTTCCTCGACGCTGTGGTTCGCGGCGATGAGCTCCTCGCGGGACGGGGTATCGATGCCGTAGTAGCACGGTCCCGTGACCGGCGACGAGCTGACGCGCATGTGGACTTCGCGCGCCCCAGCGTTGCGTATGAGCGTCACCAGGCCGCGCGTGGTGGTGCCGCGGACGATCGAGTCGTCGACCATGACGACGCTCTTGCCCTCGAGCACTTCGCGCACCGGGTTGTATTTCACCTTCACCTTCGCGTCGCGGCCGGCCTGCGTCGGCTGGATGAAGGTTCTGCCGACGTAGTGATTGCGAATGAGCGCGAGCTCGTACGGGAGCC
>CBHWBX010000591.1:0-2292 GCA_966111935.1 uncultured Gemmatimonadaceae bacterium | reverse complement strand
GCGGCGGCGATCGGTCAACAGGAAGCCGACGAGGAGGCTGTCACTCCCCCGACGAGCGATCGGCCGTCCGGCGGAATCGCCGACCTCCGCCACGCCGAGGATGAGCAGCGTGTCCCCGCGCATGCTCATCTCGCTGGGGAAGACCATGCCGAAGCTGCCGTCCCGGGTGACGATGGAACGCAGCGAATCGGCCGTGAGCGTGCAGGCCGGTGGCGCATGCTGCGCGCTCGCGCGAGAGGCGCCCCCCAGGAGACCGCTCAGGAACAGCGTACCCGCTCGCAACAGGAGAGATCGACGCATGGATGGGTCTCGGATGAGAGCTCGGCGGAGAGTCAGGTGCGGTGAACCGCAAGGAGCGCCGCTTCGATCGCCCGAAACTCGCCATGGGGCGTCATCTGACCGTCACCGATCGAGCGCGCGCCGCATCGAAAGACCTGCAAACGTGCAGTGACCCAGTCGAGACCATCGCATGGACGCGAAAAAGGCTCGCGGCACCGAAGTGCGCGCGAGCCTTTTCGCAGTTGCCCCTCCTGGGATCGAACCAGGACTCTCCTGATCCAGAGTCAGGCGTGTTGCCAGTTACACCAAGGGGCAGATTTGTGATTTGTCCCGGCGAGCCGGAACCCTTTGATTATACTCCGAGTCGCACTCGCTTTCAAGCCCGTCCGGGCCCGAAGGCACGAGGGTAACCCTAGAAACGACGGTCGTTTGTACAACTCGCGCTTCCGCGCGCACCAACCTGACGGCCGCGCCCGCTCCCGCCTCCGCCGCACCGCTCTCCGCACCGCTGCCGCACTCGCGCTGCCGATGCTCGCCGGGGCCTGCAGCGACACCTTCCGCGCCTCCTCCCGCGCCGACCAGATCTTCGACGGCATCGCCACCCGCTTCGCCCCGAACGTCTACGGCCCGCGCTACAACGAGGCGCGGCTCAAGATCGCGCAGTCGGCGCTCGTCCCGTCGCGCATCTTCAACGACACCAGCGTCTGGGGCGGCAGCGCCACACTCGCGCCCACGTCGCGCACCATCTTCGTCTTCGGCACGCCGGCGGCCGACGGGCGCTATCACCTCGACGTGCGCCCCTCGCTCCCGCCGGCGAGCCGCCCTGGCGAGTCGCGCCACGCGATCGCCCTCGAGCAGATCTCGTCCAACCAGTTCCGCTGGGATACGCACGTCGACATGGCGATCGGCGCGGTGCCGCCCGACGAGATCGCGATGGCGCTCGAGGCGTTGCTGCGCGCGCCGGAAGGGCGCGCCGAGAAGCAGCTGCGCGACGAATACCGCACGACCTTCCCGCGCGCGACGGCGGCGTTCGGACGCGGCTTCACGCTCGACTCGATCGCGATCGCGCCGGCAGCACTCGGCACTACCACGGTGACGCTGCGCTTCGCGTTCGACCCGAAGCTCATGAAGCCGAGCTTCCCGAAGCTCGCCGAATATCTCGACAAGTATCTCGGGCCGGCGAAGTATCACTTCACGCTCGTCGACCGGATGCAGTCGAACGCGGCGCTGTTCGACATCGTCGGCCAGAACCGCGCGATGACGCTGCGCTACCGCGTCCAGCAGGGGAAGCTCGTGACGCTCCTCGGCGCGCCGCGCCCGTGGTCGGACTCGCTGACGCTGATGGCCGACCTCTCGCTCAAGGTCAAGCTGTTCACGGTCGGCTTCCACGAGCTGGCGACCGATTTCGTCATCTCTAATACCACTTCTGGAAACATCCGCGAGCGCGCGTGGACCGTCGTCGCGCAGCACGAGCCGAAGTGGGACCTGCCGCTGATCACCGAGCGACTGATTCGCTCGCCGCTGCGCCGGCCGTTCGAGGGCCAGGGGGCGATGTTCCGGCTCTCGGTGCGCGAGGACGACGGCGGCCAGACGATGTTCGGCCGCCACGCGCGGCTCGACGTTCAGGAGAGCGCGATCATGCGCTTCCTCGGCTCACTCGGCGCGCGCGCGATCGGAGATCTCGACGGCGGCGCGGAGGAGGAAGAGCACCGGTTTCTGCGCGAAGGCTTTCTCGCGCTGCGCGCCGACCTCCGGTAGGCAGCGAGACCGGTAGAAACGACGAAGCCCGCAGAACTCGACGGCTCGCGGGCTTCGTAACTCGTTCGCGTCTTTCGCTATGTCTCGAAAGCTGCCACGCTCACCGTCATTGGAACTCTGCGTCCTACCGAACGGTGGCTGGCAAAACCTTTCGCGAAAACCGTGCCCAGCGGTGGTCCGCTGAATGCGCGTGATTTTCAAAGTGGAGCTGACCGGGATCGAACCGGTGACCTCTGCAGTGCGATTGCAGCGCTC
>CBHWBX010000590.1:0-2295 GCA_966111935.1 uncultured Gemmatimonadaceae bacterium | reverse complement strand
CTGAGTGAAGGGTGGCGAGTCCGAAAGGATGGATCGCGATTCTGGGCGCTCGTGAGCATCACTGCGCTGCACGACGATCAGGGGCGACTCGCCGGCTTCGCCAAGATCACCCGCGATCTGAGCGAGCGTCGGGAAAGTGAGGAACGCGCGCGCCGGCTGGCTGCCGAGGAGGCCGCGCACGCGGCGACGATCGACAAGGCGCGTGAGCTCGAAGAGCTCAACGCGCAGCTCAGCGATCAGGCTGCCGAGCTCGAGTCGCAGACCGAAGAGGCCCAGTCGCTGGCGGAGGAGCTGGAGCAGTCGAATGAATCTCTCCAGACGGCGCTCGCCGAGGCCGAGGAGGCGCGGGATGCCGCGAACGCTGCCGAAGGGTTCGTTCGGGCGACGCTCGACAACATCGCCGATCCGTTCGTCGTCCTCGATCGCGACTGGCGTTATCAGTACGTGAATCCGGCGGCTTCCCGGCTGATGGATCCGGAACTGCCGTACGATGGCCAGCGGCACGTCGGCAAAGTCGTGTGGGAGCTGTATCCGATGCTCGCCGCTACCGATTTCGAGACGCATCTGCGCCACGCCGCCGCCGAGCGCACGGTCGAGACCTTCGACACCTACCACCCGACGTTGAACGTGTGGTCGTCGGTCCAGGTGTACCCGCTGCCCTCAGGCGGCATCGCGGTTCAGTGGCGCGACGTCACGGTGCTGAAGCGTGCGGACCAAGCGAATCGCTACCTCGTCAAGGCGAGTGACATCCTCGGCTCTTCGCTCGACTATCGGGAAACGCTGAACGAGGTGGCGCGGCTCATCGTGCCGGAGCTCGCCGACTGGTGTGCCGTCGACATCGCGAATGACGAGGGGAAGCTCGAGCAGCTCGCCGTCGCGCACGTCGACCCGGAAAAGACGAAGTGGGGGCGGGAGCTCAATCGCCGCTATCCGCCGCGCCCCGAGGATCCCACCGGCGTGTACAACGTATTCCGCACCGGCCGGCCGGAATTCTACCCCGACATTCCCGACGAGATGCTCGTCGCCTCGGCGATCGACGAAGAGCATCTCGCCGTCTCGCGCTCGCTCGGCATCCGGTCGGTGATCGTCGTTCCCCTCAGCGTCCGGGACCGCGTGCTCGGCGTGCTCACATTGGTCACGAGTGATTCCCGGCGCCGCTACGACGATCAGGATCTCGCGCTGGCGATGGAGCTCGCACACCGCGCGGCGATCGCGGTCGAGAATGCGCGCCTCCATGCCGATGCGCTCGACGCACAGGTGGAAGCGGAGCGCGCGAACCGAGCGAAGACCGATTTTCTCGCGACGATGTCGCACGAGCTGCGTACGCCGCTCAACGCGATCTCCGGCTATACCGATCTGCTGAAGCTCGGCGTGAAGGGCTCGTTGAACGCCGATCAGGCGGATTATCTGTCGCGCATCGAGCGCAGCGGCCGTTATCTGCTCTCGCTGATCCAGGACGTGCTCAGCTTCGCGAAGCTCGAGTCGGGGCGCGTCGAGATCAAAGTCCGGGACGTGCCGATGCAGCCGCTGCTCGAGGAGCTGACGACGCTCATGCTCCCGCAGCTCGCCGCGGCCGGTCTTCGCCTCGAGGAATCACGGTGTACGGCGGACATCGTCGCGCGCGGCGACACGGAGCGGGTGCGACAGATTCTGCTCAACCTGCTCGGCAACGCCGTGAAGTTCACGCCGCAAGGCGGCAGCATCGGTCTGACCTGTGAAGCCGACGACACGACGGTGCGCGTCATCGTCACCGACACGGGGCCGGGCATCCCGCCCGACAAGATCGAGGAAATCTTCAAGCCGTTCGTGCAGCTGCAGCGTGAAGGTGTCGGCAGCCAGGCAGGGACGGGCCTGGGACTCGCGATCAGCCGCGATCTCGCGCGCGCGATGGACGGCGATCTTCGGGTCCACAGTCGTGAGGGTGAGGGGTCGCAGTTCGTCGTCGTGCTGCCGCGCGCGGCGCGCTAGCGCCGCCTCACCGTCGCAGTGACGAGAGGGCGGCCGCGATGCGCCGGCCTAGCTCGGGCGCCTGCGCGTAGGAGAAGGATGCGGTGAGATGATCGTCGTCCCGGTAAACGATCGTGCCGCGCTCGACGACCGAACAGGGCCGCGTGGTGCAGACGCGATCGTTCATGTCGACGAAGCCGACGTTCGACAACCCGCGCGCGGCGGCGGTCTGCGCGGCGATCGCCGGCGCGTGCAGCGATTCGCGCAGATCGTACCGGCAATCGCGCGCGAAGGGCAGCTTCGCGGCGCGGCGCGAGACACATCCCGGCGCGTCGACGCCGATGTCGC
>CBHWBX010000589.1:0-2295 GCA_966111935.1 uncultured Gemmatimonadaceae bacterium | reverse complement strand
CGAGGCTCGTGCGCGGACGGACGCCGACGCCGATGACGACGAGATCGGCGTCGAGCCGCGTGCCGTCATCGAGCACGACGGCGCCGTCCTCGATGCGCGCCGGCTTGTGCCCGAGATGAAAGCGCACGCCCTTCTCCTCGTGCAGCGACTTGATGAACGTGCCGAGGTCCTTGCCCAGCACCTTCTCGAGCGGCAGCGTCTCTGGGCCGACGACGTCGACGGTGAGCTCACGCGCGCGCAGCGACGCGGCCACCTCGAGTCCGATGAAGCTGCTGCCGATCACCACCGCGTGCTGATCCTTCTTCGCGGCGGCAATGATCGAGCGGCTGTCGGCGAGCGAGCGGAGGTAGTGCACCATCGGCTTGTCCTCCCCGTCGAGGCCGAGACGCACAGGCTCGGCGCCGGTCGCGAGGATCAGCGCATCGTACGGAATCGCACCGCGCCCCTCGACCTCGACGACGCGTCGCGCGACGTCGACCGACTTCGCCGTCGCGCGCACGATGTCGATGTCATGCTCGGCGTAGAAATTCCCGGGGCGCAGCGGAATCCATTCCTCCGGCGCGTTTCCGGCGAGATAGTCCTTCGAGAGATTCGGTCGATCGTACGGCGAGTCCTGCTCGCCATCGATCACGGTGATGCGGTTGTCGTAGCCGCATCGGCGCAGCATCTCGGCGGCCGCGCTCCCCGCCGCGCCCGCGCCGATGATCACGACGCGCTCCGGCGAGGTCTGCTTCTGCACCGGATAGGTGGGTGCGAGCGGATCGCGCTCCTGCTTCTCGCCGACGATCACGCGATCGCCGTCGCGCGTCACGACGTAGCACGCCACCGGCGATAGCGCCGGCGACCGTAGTGCCTCACCCGATCGCAGGTCGAAACAGGCGTGATGCCAGGGGCAGCGCACGGTACCGTTCGCGATCACCCCTTCGGCGAGCGGACCGCCGTAGTGCGTGCAGGTCGCGCCGACGGCGAAGTAATCGTCGCCGACGCGCGCGAGCAGCACCGGATCGCCGTGCGCGTGGCCGAGGAGCTTCTCGCCGTCGGCGAGTACGGTCGTTTCGATGCCCCGGGTGAGATCGGGGCCCGTCAGCTTCGTGTCGCTTCCGCCCATCGCATCTCCGTTTCGACCACGAAGGTCTTGAGTTTCGGTTTTTCTTCGGTATACTCCACGGTGCCCAGCCGGGAGGCGCCCATGTCAAAGCTCGCGACGATCGAGGACCGCGTCCACTTTCTGATGTCGCTCGCCGGCGACGACCGTGAGAGCAAGCCTACCGCATCGCTCCCGCCGCGTCTGCGCCATGCGAACGACGTCGGCGCATTGCGGCCGCTCAACTTTCGTACCGTCAGCGGCGGCAGCCTGGGACGCGTGACGTTGATGCGCGTGCTCATGACGAATGCGTGCACCTTCAACTGTCACTACTGCCCGATGCGCCGCGATCGCAATATGCCGCGGACGCTGCTCAAGCCGCACGAGCTCGTGCGCATGTTCCTCGATGCGCACGCGCGCGGCTGGTGCTCCGGGCTCTTTCTCACTACGGCGATCCCCGGGCGTCCAGTGAAGGTCGTGGACGACCTCATCGAAGTCCTGGAGCTGCTGCGCCATCGCCATCGCTTCACCGGGTACGTCCACGTGAAGATTCTGCCCGGTGCCGAACAGGCGCAGGTGGAGCGAATCACGTCGCTGGCGACGCGCGTCTCGGTGAATCTCGAGGCACCGTGTGGAGATCATCTGGTTCAAATCGCTCCAGAGAAGAATCTCCGCTCGGCGCTCACGACGCTGTCGCAGGCGCACCGGCTCGTGACCCAGGAGCAGCAGGAGCTGCGCGACGGGAAGCGTCGCGATCAGTTCCGCCCGAACGGCGGCTCGGGCATGACGACGCAATTCGTCGTCGGTGCCACACCGGACAGCGATCGCACGATCGTCGCGAGCGCCGATCGTCTTTACGCGGCGGGCGGCATCCATCACGTCCACTTCAGCGCCTTCCGCCCGATCCGTGAGACGCCGATGGAAAGCGTGAAGGCCACGCCGGCGCTGCGCGAGCATCGGCTGTATCAGACGGACTATCTCCTGCGCGAGTACGGCTTCACGCGTGACGAGATCGTGTTCGACGACGCGGACAATCTTCCGCTCGACGCCGATCCGAAGACGCGCTGGGCCATGGCGCACCCCGAGCACTTCCCGGTCGACGTCCTTACCGCGTCGTACGAGTCGCGGGGGGGCGGGCCCCGCCGCGGGCCCCCCCCCGCGGAGACGCGCGGGGCGCCACGCCGCCCCCAGAACAATAGCGGCGCGGCGGA
>CBHWBX010000588.1:0-2308 GCA_966111935.1 uncultured Gemmatimonadaceae bacterium | reverse complement strand
GAAGTACGACGGCACCGGATATCCCTCGACGACATTCGTGCGGTTCAGCGCCTCGATGACGATCGGATTGCCGCCGATGTCGCCGGCGCGGCTCGTGAACGTCGTGAAGTTGAGCTTCGTCGTGAAGCTCACGTTGCGAGTGCGCACGAGCTCCGTCGTGAGCTGTAGCTCGTTGCCGTGGTTCATCAGCTCACCGACGTTGAGGAGCTGGCTGCCGGCGAAGCCCTGCGACGGCGCCTGCTGCACCGGCACGAGCGCGTCGAAGGTGTGCTGATCGTAGAAGGTGTACACGAGACCGAACCGTCCGTCGAAGCCGCTCGCGTCGAAGCCGAGCTCCACTTCGCGCGTGCGCTCCGGGCCGAGATCCGGATTGCCGAGCTGCGACGGCGTGAACGCCGGCTGGCCGTTCTCGGCCGCGACCGGGCTCCACGTGCGCACCGCGTCGAACGCGCCCGGCGCCTTGCCCGACTCACCGAGGGCGCCGCGGAGCTTGAACGACTGGAGCGAGTTCTTGAACGGCCAGAACGCTTCGTCCGAGACGACGTACGACGCGCTGACCTTCGGATACGTCTGGAGACCGAAGCTCTTGCCGAACGCGCTGTTGCCGTCCACGCGCAGACCGCCGGTGATGAACAGCAGGTCGCGCCACGCCACCATCTCCTGTCCGAAGAAGCCGGCGTTGATCACGCGCTGCTGGGAGACGTCGTTGATCGTGCGCAGCGAGCCGGTGATGAGCGTCGGATCGCCCGGGCCGGCGAAGTTGTCCGCCTCGAGATCGGTCGAGTGCAGACGGCTGTCGAACACCTGGCCGCCGATCGACGTCGTCGTACCCCAGTTCGCCGTGATCGCGCGACGATAGGTGCTCGCGAGATCCGCCGAGAGCATCTGCCGGTTCCACAGCGTCTCGAAGTACTGGCCGAGTGGAACGCGCAGGTGGCCGAACGGCGTGATCGTCGTGATGTCTGCGTCGTTGTAGTCGTAGCCGAGCGCAAGGCGATTCGACCAGTGCTCGTCCGGCGCGTAGGTGAAGGTGCCGCCGGTGATGAAGTGGTTCGTCGTCGTGAACGCGTTCGAGATGAACAGGCTGTCGTTCGCGAGACAGGTCACCGTGGCGTTGCTGCATCCCGGACCCTTGAAGTTCGAGCCGGGGCCGCGCGAGATGTTCAGCATCGCGCCGTTGCTGCTGTTGCCGTCGGGGAACCAATCGACTTTGCGATGCGTGACCGACGAGTTGAGGTCGACCGTCAGTCCCTTCGCGGGCAGGAAGTCGATGTTCGCGCGCAGGCTCTGATCGCGGTTGCCGCCCGTCGGCAGCACGCCATGCTCGGAGTTGGAATTGCCGGCGGCGAAGTAGCTGACGTTCTGCACGCCGCCGCGCACGCTCGCCGAGTAGCGCTGGATCGGGCCGTTGCTCAACCAGCTGCCGCTCGACGGACAGGTCGGGTCCTCGTACTTCACACCGTCGCCGTTCACGAGATTCGGACCGCGGCATTCATTGAAGCCGAGCCCCGTCGGATCAGACTTCGGACCGACGTGCCCCATGTTGCTGAAGCCTTCGGTGAGATCGAACGACCACCGCGCGCCTTCCTTGCCGCGCTTCGTGAAGATCTGGATCACGCCGCCCGACGCTTCCGTGCCGTACAGCGTCGTCGCCGCGGGGCCCTTCACGACTTCGATGCGGTCGATGTCTTCCGCGGGAATGTCGTTGAGCGGATTGACGAACTGACGGCCGGCGACGCTCGTCGGCGTACGACCGTTGAACACCCGCACACCGTCGACGTAGATGAGCGGGCTGTTCCCCTGGCTGATGCTGTTCACACCGCGCAGGCGGATCGTGCCGCCGGCGCCCGGCTGGCCGGAGTTCGCGAGCACGGTCACCCCCGGCGTGCTGCCCGCGAGCACCTGCTGGGTGTTCGTCGCCGCCTGCCGCTGCACCTGCGCCGTATCGATCGTGGCGATCGCGTTGCCGATCGTCTTCCGGCGCTCTTCACCCGTCGCCGTGACGACGACTTCGTTGAGCGACACCGGCGCATAGCCGAGCGCGATGTTCAGCTCGACGGTGCGATCGTCGACCACCGTCGCCGTCACCGTCGTCGCCTGATAGCCGATGCGGCGCGCCGTGACGCGATACTGCCCCGCCGTCACGCCGGCGATGCGGAACGTGCCGCGATCGTCCGTCGTGTTGCCGAGCGACGTCCCTTCGACGGTCACGGCGACGCCCGCGAGCGGCGCGTTCGTCGCACGATCGACCACCGTTCCCGCGATCGTGCCCGTGATCACGCGATCGGCGCGCGTCACGCTCACCTGC
>CBHWBX010000587.1:0-2313 GCA_966111935.1 uncultured Gemmatimonadaceae bacterium | reverse complement strand
TTTCCCGGGGCGGGGGGTTGCCACTTCCCCCCCCCCCCCTCGACTCACGCCAATCGACGACGATCAGATTGCCGGATGCTTCTTGTGCCACTCCGTGTGGATCTGGTACTGGTGCGCGACGGAGAGGATCTTGTCGTCGTTGTAGAGGTTGCCGGCGATCACCGTGCAGATGGGCTGCGGATTGTAGGTGATCTGCGGTGCCGTGGTGTCGGCACCGCGTCCGCCGCGACCGGCCGGCGGCGACTCGAACTTGTACGGGACGACGACGCACGGATGTCCCGTCTGCGCGTGCAGGCCGACATCCATCCCCTGGCCCGGGATGTACATGTCGAAGTCCTTGAGCAGCTCGGCCATCTGCGAGGTGAGCGCATAGCGGCGGCGCTGCGACTGCACGAAGTCGAAGCCGCGCGCGAATCGACCGTTCGTCCAACGCGTGAGCGCGGCCATGCCCGTCGGGTTGCCCGGATCACCGCCGCGACCGCCACCCGCGGCACCCGCACCCGGCGCACCGGCACCCGCGCCGGCGGGAGCTCCAGCCGGCACCGCGCCGCCGCCGCCAAAACCGCCACGGCCGGGCGTCGGTTCGGGAATGCTCGCGAGATCGATGCTGTACTCCTTCGCCTTCATCTTCACATACGAGTCGAAGGCCGCCGACGACTCGACACCGAGCCCGCCGCCGGCCATCTGCGGGCGTGGACCGATCGGCTTGAGGTTCGCGCCGAGCTGTCGCAGCGCGTCGACGAATTCCTTCGGCGCGCCCTCGTCGACACCGATACGCATCGACGCGAGCTTGATGTTCCGATCGAAGTGGAATGGCGTCGTGACAGTGGAATTATCCTTCGGATCCGAACCGTGGATGACGTTGAAGACCATCGCGCAATCCTCGACAGTCCGGCAGATGGGCCCAACACGATCCTGCGACCAAGCGAGCACCATACCGCCAGAACGGCTCACGCGGCCGTAGGTCGGACGGAGCGCGCTCAAGCCGCACTGCGACGACGGCGAAACGATCGACCCCGATGTTTCGGTGCCAATACCAAACGCGACGCACCCTGCGGCCGTCGCCGACGCCGGGCCGGCCGACGATCCGCTCGAACCGCGGCGAAGGTCCCAGGGGTCGTTGGTGCGGCCGCGATACCACTGGTCGCCCTGCGCGAACAGCCCGGTCGCGAGCTTGGCCATGAGCACCGCGCCGGCGTCGCGCAGACGGACCACGACTTCGGCGTCTTCATCGATGATGCGATTCTCGAAGTCGCGGGAGCCCCAGGTGGTGCGCACTCCGCGGGTGGCGAAGAGGTCCTTCACGCCATAGGGGATGCCGTGGAGCGGGCCGCGATACTTGCCGGCCTTGAGCTCGGCGTCGGCGCGCGCGGCTTCGGCCATCGCCTGGCTTTCCATGATCGTGACCGCGCAGAGCAGCGTCGGGTCGAGCCGCTTGATCCGATCGAGATAGATCTTCGTCAGCTCGGTGGACGTGATCTTCCGCGCCTTGATCAGCGCCGCGAGCCGGTGCGCCGGGAGGTACGCGATCTCGTCGGGCGAGGTGGGGACGGGACCGGTCCACGGCTCGACGGTGAAAGTTGCGCGCTGGAAGGCGGCCGGGCCGTGCTCGCGCACCAGCTTCTCCATCAGCGCCCCCGTGCCGCCCGGATACGGCATGAACGTCCAGCTGACGTTCTCGCCGTTGCCGAGGTCGGGGAGCGGCGCCTGCTGCTGCTGGCCGCCCTGTCGTCCGGTGCCCGTCGGCGCCTGCGCCAGGGCGCGCGCGCCGAGGCCGAAGGTTGCGGCAGCGGCAGTGACGACCGACATGAACACGAACTCGCGACGCCCGACGTCCGACAGCCCGCGGGCCTCGGCTTCGAGCTGTGCGTCCGATTCGATCTGATCCAGCAGGTCGAGCTCGTCGAAGTGCATGGGGGTACTCCGGGGGCGATAGGGTCGGGGGAGAGGTACGGTCGAACGTGGCGCGGGGGAAGTCCGTTCATCATGTTAGGATGACGTTCCCATCGAGGCCCTCCCCCATGATACGCAAAACGCTGCTACTCGCTGCGTCGACCGCCGCTTCGCTCGGCGCTCAGGCTCAGCGCCCCATGACCTTCCTCGACGTGCAGAACATGCGTCAGGTCAACGGACAGGATCTCAGTCCCGACGGCCGGCAGATGCTCTACGTCCTCAGCACGCCGGACTGGGCGAACGCGCGGGGCAGTAATGGCGCGATGTGCGCCCAGTCGTTGTCGCAGCGATTCAACGCATCCGCCTTGTCGCGCTCCAGAAAGCGATAGTCGATGGCCAGCCCCTGCGCGGTCATCTTTT
>CBHWBX010000586.1:0-2329 GCA_966111935.1 uncultured Gemmatimonadaceae bacterium | reverse complement strand
GGCGCCATGGCGGCGATCCTCGGCGAGACGAATCGTCCGATCGAGGAGATCTGCGCCGAGGCGTCGCGCGAAGCGGGGCTGGCCGTGCCGGCGAACTACAACTGCCCGGGCCAGCTCGTGATCAGCGGTGAAGAGGCGGGCGTCGAGCGCGCGATGGTGCTGTGCAAGGACGCCGGCGCGAAGCGCGCGATCCGTCTCAACGTCAGCGGCGCGTTCCATTCGCCGCTCATGGAAAGTGCTGCCGAAGGCTTGGCGCAAGCGCTTGATGCGGCGTCATTTGCTGACCCACACTTCGCGGTCTACGCGAATGTGAACGGTGAGCCGGTGATGCAGGCGTCGCGGGCGAAGCAGCTGCTCCTCGAGCAGCTCTCGAAGCCGGTGCGCTGGACCGAGGAAGTGCAGGCGATCACGGCGAAGTACCCGGACGCGCTCTACGTCGAGATGGGACCGGGGAACGTGCTCGTGGGCCTGGTCAAGAAGATTGCGCCGTCGGTGAAGACGGCGACGTGCGGCACCGCCGCCGACATCCAACAGCTTCGCGAGCTCGTCGCTCGGTAAGAGACCGTGCACATCGATCTTTCTGGAAAGACGGCCCTCGTCACGGGCAGCACGCGCGGTATTGGCCGCGCCATCGCTGAATCGCTCGCCGCCGCCGGCGCGCGCGTCGCCGTCGTGGGACGCGACGCCGCGAAGGCGCAGGAAGCGGCGGCCGCGATCTCCCCTGAGGCGCGCGGCTTCGGCTGCGACGTCGGCGACGTCGCGTCGGTGACGGCGCTCGTCGAGGCGGTCGAGAAGGAGCTCGGCGGCGTCGACATTCTCGTCAACAACGCGGGACTTACGCGCGACAACATCCTGTTCCGTCTCAAGGACGATGATTGGGATTCTGTGATCGACGCGAACCTCCGCGGCGCGTTCGTCGCCATTCGCGCGGCGTCGCGGGGCATGATGAAGAAGCGTTGGGGCCGAATCATCAATATCGCGAGCGTCGTCGGGATCGTCGGCAACAAAGGCCAGGCGAACTACGCGGCGAGCAAGGCGGGGCTGATCGGGCTCACGAAGTCGGTCGCCAAGGAGCTCGCGTCGCGCAACATCCTCGCGAACGTCGTCGCGCCGGGATTCATCGAGACGGACATGACCGCCGCGATGACCGACGAGGCAAAGAAGACGCTGTTCACGCAGATTCCGCTCGAACGCCTCGGCAAGCCGAGCGACATCGCGTCGCTCGTCACCTTCCTGGCGTCGGAGCAGAGCAGCTACATCACCGGCCAGGTGTTCGTCGTCGACGGCGGCATGGTGATGTGAAACAGGGATGAGGGGTTAGGTACGAGGGGTCAGCGACAGCACCCCTAAACCCTGGCCCCTCGCCCCTAGGACCTACGGACACAAACGTGTCCTGAGTAGCTAGATTACCGCGGTACCAACCGTCATTTCCTAGAAGAGGACAGTTCCAATGGCCGACAACGCTCAGAAGGTCCGCGACATCATCGAGAAGGAGCTCGGTGTGGAGCGCGAGAAGCTCACCGACGAGGCCAGCTTCATCGAGGACCTCGGCGCGGACAGCCTCGACATCGTCGAGCTGGTCATGGAGTTCGAGAAGGAATTCAACATCGACATCCCGGACGAGGATGCGGAGAAGCTCCGCACGGTCGGCGATGCGATCGGCTATCTGAACTCGAAGATGGGGAGCAACGCGTAATGAAGCGTCGGGTCGTCGTCACCGGGATGGGGGCGATCACGCCAGTCGGCAACGACGTGGCGGCGACCTGGGCTGCGATCACGTCCGGGAAGTCGGGTGGCGGTATCATCACGAAGTTCGACCACAGCACCTTCCCGGTGCACTTCGCCTGCGAGGTGAAGGGCTTCGATCCGCTCCAGTTCATGGAGCGGAAGGAAGCGAAGCGCGCGGACCTCTTCGCGCAGTATGCGATCGCCGCGTCGGCCCAGGCCATGAAGGATGCGGGTCTCGACGATCCGTCGACATTCGATCCGGAGCGCCTCGGCGTGATCATCGGTTCGGGCATCGGCGGTCTCAAGACCTTCGAGGAGCAGCACGACGTCTACCGGGAGCGCGGGCAGAGCAAGATCAGCCCGTTCTTCATCCCGATGTTCATCTCGGACATCGCGGCGGGCCTCGTGTCGATGCGCTTCAACGCGAAGGGACCGAACTACGCGACGATCTCGGCGTGCGCGACGAGCGCTCACGCGATCGGCGACGCCTTCCGCACGATCCAGTACGGCGATGCGGACCTGGTCATCACCGGCGGGTCGGAAGCGACCGTGACGCCGATGGCGATCGGCGGCTTCGCGAACATGACCGCGCTCTCCGAGC
>CBHWBX010000585.1:0-2354 GCA_966111935.1 uncultured Gemmatimonadaceae bacterium | reverse complement strand
CGTTCGGCCACCGGCGCGTCGTGCGCCCCGCTATCGTTCGTGCGCCTGCGACCGCCGCCCGCCTCGTGGGCGCCAACGACGTGTGCCCAGTTCGCGCGCAGATCGTGGTTGCCGAGCACGGCGAGCTTGCCGAATGGAGCCCGAATGGCCGCGAGGTGCGGCGCGAGCTGGTCGATGTACGACGCCCGAACGGAAACGAAGTCGCCGCCGAGCAGCAGGAGATCCGGCTCGAGCCGGTCGAGCGCCTCGCACGCGTCGGCGAGCAGCCGCGGATGTGTCGTCGGACCGGCGTGAAAGTCCGACGCGAACGCGATGCGCAACGGCCGTTCGCGCGGCGCGCGGTCGCGTGGCTGTAGGATCGTCGTCGTGGTCTCGAGCCGCCCCTGTAGGCCGAACGCGTAAAACAGCCGCGACGCCCAGTGGCCGGGACGGAAGAACGAATCGAGCAACAGCTCAGCCGAACGGCGACCGCGCTCGATGCGACGGTCGCTCACGTTCGGCTGCGGTGCGACGCCCGCGGTCATTCCTCGGCGTCTTCCTCCGACGCCTCCGTGCCCACGTCCTCCTCGCCCATCTCCTCGAGGTCGTCCAGAATGTCGTCGCTCTTGGCGCGCTTGGCGACCTTCTTCTTCGGGCGGCCGCCCTTGCCCTTCGTCGCCTGCGCGGCGAGTAGCGCTTCGTATTCACGACGCGCCGCTGCCATCAACTCGTTTTCGGGGAGCGCCTGCTTCGCGCGGCGTTCCTTCTCTCTTCGGTAGTGCTCGTTCGGAGATTTCGGCTTTGTCATTGAGATATAACGTTCACCGTCGCGGTCCCAGTGGTCCGCGGGTCATTGCCATTTGTTGCACTGATCGTGGTCGTGCCCGGCGCGAACGCCGTCACCTGTCCGGTGGGCGATACCGTCGCGACGCTGGTGTTCGACGAGGCCCAGGTGAGCTGGCCTTGGATGGCCGACCCGGCACTCGCCGTCATCTGCACCGTGCTTCCGACGGAAATCGTCACCGTGTCCGGCGATACTACGAGAGGCGCAATGTTGGGGTTGGTCGCTCCGCCTCCGATGGAGGCGAAGCGAGGCTCGGTTATGCGCGTCTCACACGCCGCGAGAGCTGCCACGGCGATTCCGAGCGTGAACACACGATGGATTCGCATGCCCAACGAGTGAGGAATTTATCGTGCCGCGACTACGGATTTGCCACGGTGGCGTTGATTCGGGTTGAGGTGACCGTGACGGACGAGCTCGGGAAGACGACCCTGAGCGTGTACTGCCCGTTCGGAAAGACAGGCGATCCATTGTTTCGCGCGGCTGTTGCCCAGCGAAGCGTCCAGCGCGCGGTCGCGCCGGCGGCGAGCGTTTGGGTCGCCACCGTCGTGTCGCGAAGACCGTTCGTGATGACGAGCGACGCCGTGTTGATCGCGCTTACGCTGGCGCGCATCGATGCGACGACATCGATGTCGCCCTTCAGTCCGGCCAGATTGGCCGGGAGGCCGGTCGTGACCTCGTTGACCGACTCGATCACGGGTGCCTCGAGCGATCCTGGCGAGCCGGCGACGGTCAGTGCGGCCGCGGCCTGGACGCTCGGGTCCTTCACTGCCGCCGCGATGATCGTGGCGCTCCCGCTGCCGATCGCCGTGGTGACGCCGGTCAGTGAATCGACGGTCGCGATGGCGCTGTTCGACGAACGCCACCGGAAGCTGCCGTACCGCGCTCCGTCCACCACGATGAACTGGATGCGATCTCCGGCATTCAGCACCGCGGACGCTGGGGAAACGCGGGCCTCGCAGATGCAGCCCACCATCCGTGTGTCGGCTGGCTTGGTCGCGACTTCCGACGAGCACGCCGCCAGGGCGGCGAGAACGATCGGAGCGATTCGATAAATGGGATAGCGCATGGTTTTCGCTAAGAATTATACACCATATGTCGGCCCGGACTGTGACCGATGACGTTGCTCCTATGGTCAACTATGCGGGGTACCAACTCGCATATGCTTTCAACATCCGCTGCCAAGCTTCGCATGTCCGACGCCGATCTCGTCCTCGTCATCGACGACGAGCCTCAAATCCGTCTCGCCGTCCGCGACGCGCTGCGCGACGTCACGGCACGCGTGGACGAAGCCGCCAACGGGTCCGCCGGTGTCGATGCCGCGGCCAGTGCCCGTCCCGACCTCGTCGTGCTCGACCTCGGGCTACCCGATATGCCGGGCGTCGAGGTCTGCCGCGAGATCCGGCGTCGCTCGGCGGTCCCGATCATCGTGCTCTCGGCGCGTCATTCCGAGCATGAACAGGTCGACCTCCTGAACGCCGGCGCCGACGACTACGTCACCAAGCCGGTCAGCGTGCTGGAGCTCGCCGCGCGT
>CBHWBX010000584.1:0-2355 GCA_966111935.1 uncultured Gemmatimonadaceae bacterium | reverse complement strand
GCGGCCGTCACGACGCCGGCCAGCATGCCGCGGTAGCGCGCGATCTCCGCGTCCTCGCGCACGAAGCTCTGCACGGTGCGGATCTGCGTGAACGCCTCGTCCGCCGTCGCCGTCGCTTCGGCGACGCGGTCCTGCACGCCGGTGCTCGCGCGGCGCAGGCGGCGTCCGAAGAGGAACGCCGCGGCGACGACGATCGGAACGACGGCGAGCGTCGTCGTCGTGAGGCGCGGATGCGTGAGCGTGAGCAGCACGAGGCCGCCGACGAGGAACAGCACCTGCCGCGACATCTCGGAGATCCAGGTGCTCATCAGCGACTGGAGGATCGCGAGGTCGGCGGAGAGGCGGCTCGTCAGCTCGCCGGTGCGGCGCTCGGCGAAGAAGCCGGGGGAGAGCCGCACGAGGTGAGCGAAGACTTCCTCGCGGAGCGCGGCGACGACGCGCTCGGTCGTCGACGTGAGGAGGAAGACCTGGATGAAGTTCATCAGCCCCTGGAGCGCGAACAGCGCGACGAGTCCGAGGGCGATGCGGTCGAGCATCGCGCGATCGTGCTGCTGGAACGCGGCGTCGAGGAGGTGGCGGACGACCTGCGGGAAGGCCAGTCCAACGGCGGCGGCGACGACGAGACACACGGCGGCGACGGCGAGCCGCCCGCGGAACGGGCGGAGCCGGGGAAGCAACCTGCCGAGTGGCTTCGGAGAGCGCAGCCGCCGCGAGGCGCGCCTGGAGTCCGCGGCGGGGGCGGGAACCGTCACGTCAGAATGGCTCGATCAATCACCATCGCGAGGAACAGCAGCGCGAGGTAGAGGAGGGAGAAGCGGTAGAGCTTCCACGCGAGCTTGTTCCATTCCGTCGCGCGAATCGCGCGCAGGACGTCGGCGAGGAAGAGCGCGTCGAGCAGAGCCGCCGACGCGAGGTACACCCACCCGAGCGCGCCGAAGCAGTACGGCAGCAGGGTGAGCGGAATTAGTATCAAAGTGTACCAAAACATCTGGCGCTTCGTCTCCGACTCGCCCCAGACGAGCGGCGCCATCGGGACGCCGGCCTTGCCGTAGTCCTTCTGCTTGAGGAGCGCGAGCGCCCAGAAGTGCGGCGGCGTCCAGTAGAAGATGATCAGGAAGAGATAGACGGCGAACAGGTCGACGCGATTCGTCACCGCGGCCCAGCCGACGAGCGGCGGGAACGCGCCCGCGGCGCCGCCGATGACGATGTTCTGCGGCGTCGAACGCTTGAGCCAGCGCGTGTAGATGAAGACGTAGAAGTAGAAGCCGGCGAGGCCGAGCGCGGCGGTGAGGACGTTTGCCGCGGCGGCGAAGAGGTAGGTCGCCGTCGTCGAGAGCAGCACCCCGAAGGCGAGCACCTCGCGCGGCTGCATGCGACCGCTGGGGATCGGACGCAGGCGCGTGCGCGACATCCGATCATCGATGTCGCGGTCCATGTACATGTTCACGGCGTTCGCGCCGCCGGCCATGAGGTAGCCGCCGACAAAGATCGCGGCGACGAGGCTGAACGACGGATGGCCGGCGACATACATCGGCGCGATCGTCGTCACGAGGAGCAGCGAGATGATGCGCGGCTTGGTCAGCGCGACGAGGTCGCGCAGCAGCGACTTGGGTCGCGCGATGGCGGCGGCGTCGCTCATAGGAAGTCGGCGCCGCGGGCGACGAGAACGGCCATCGTCGGTGCAGGGAGCGGCGAGATCGCGGGGGCCTTCACCGGCGGGGCGACGACGCTCGCGTCGGCGGTGACCTCTTCGACCAGTGCAGCGGCAACGGGTTCTTCGACGACGACCGGCTCGGCGACGATGACCGGCGCTTCGATTACGACTGGCTCCGGCTCGGCGACGACGGCTTCGATGACCGGCGGCTGGATCTCTTCGACGTGGGCGGCTTCGAGGGCGGCGACTTCTGCCTCGAGCGCGGCGACGCTGAATTCGTCGAGCTCCTCGGCCGCGGCGCGGCGCGGCTCCCAGTCGAGCTCTTCGAGCGCCTCGATGGCTTCGGCGGCGGCCTCCGGGGCCTCCTCCTCGGCAGCAGAGAGGTCCTTCGCTTCGCTCAGGATGACATCGGGCTCGATGGCGGCGATGGCTTCGGCGACGATCTCGGCTTCCTTCGCGCGAGCTTCGGCGCTCTCGAGCGCGGCTTCCTTTGCGGCGTCTTCGATCGCGAGGATCAGCTCTGCGACGATCGCGGCTTCGGCAGTTACGTCATCCTGAATGAGCGATTCGACGACAGGCTCGAGCTCGGGCTCGACGATCTCCGCTTCTGCGACGATCGTGAGCGGGGGCGGAACCTCGTCATCGCTAACCGCAACGTTGTCATCCTGAGTGAGCGCAGCGACCGAAGGCCCCGTTTCTTC
>CBHWBX010000583.1:0-2369 GCA_966111935.1 uncultured Gemmatimonadaceae bacterium | reverse complement strand
GTAGCCGAGCAGCTCGAGCGTCGCCGGCTTCTGCGCAAGCGCGCTCGTCGCGCTGCCTGCGGACAGCAGCGTGACGAGTGTGATGCGCGCGAGCGTTCTCACTTCGATCCTCCGGCGCGCGTCGCCGAGGCCTTGATCGTCGACCAGCGCTTCATCACCACGGCGGCGTCGGCCTTCGCCTTCGCGGCGGCGGCAAGCTGGCCGGCGGTCGGCGCGACTTCGGCGCTCTGCATCGCCATCGCCGCGGCGATGAGCGCGTTGCTCACCGTCTCGAGATTCTGCGGCGGCGTCGCGCCCGCGCCACCGCGACCGAAGGCACGGCCCGCGCGACCACCACGACCGGTCGCCGGCGGGGCGATCGAGTCGAGCTGCGCCTTGAGCGACGCATTCGACGTCTTTGCCGAGAGCGCGCGTCCTTCGACGAGCGCGGCGCGCGCGTCGGCGGCCAGGTCGTGCAGCTCGCGGGTGAGCGTGAACAGCTGCGTGAGGGCGGCCGTCGGCGTCTTCACGCGCGGATCGAGGCGCAGCGTGAGCGGCTGGGTGTAGGTCTTTCCGTCGGCGATGAGGCGCACCGTGTAGTTCCCCGGCGGCGCCCACGGCGCATAATGATTCTCATACGTGGCATGCGGGACCGCGCCCGTCGCTTCCTCGTCGCCTTCGTTGGCCGGATCGATCTCCTCTTCACCGATCTGGTCGTACTTCATGTCCCACGAGAAGCGATGGAACCCCGCCTTGGTCGAGAGCTCGATCGGACGCGCCGGCCAGTAGAGCGGCAGGCCGCAGTCGGTCGCCGTCGGCGTGCGCTGGCAGATCTTGTCGTACGCCGCGGGATCGATCGCCGGATGCGGATCGAGCTTTGGATCGTTGCTCGAGTAGTCGCGTACGACGCGCCCCGCTGCATCGACGATCTCGAGCTTGATCGGACCGCTCACGTCCTTCGGCAGGACGTAGTCGATGATCGCACCCGGAATCGGGTTCTCACCCGCCGGCAGCTCGGGCGGCCAGGGCGTCGGCTCGTTCGTGCCGTGGCGGACGCGGAGCGCCGTCGCCGGCTTGAAGAGATATGGTGTTCCCGCCTGACGCGCCGCGCGCGCTTCGGCGTACTGACGGATCGGCGTGAGGTTGTCGAGGATGTAGAAGCCGCGGCCGTGCGTGCCGGCGACGAGATCCGAGCACTGGCAGGTGCTGTCGTCCTTCACCTGGATGTCGCGCACCGAGATCGCCGGCATGTCGAACTTGAGCGACTGCCAGTGATCGCCGTCATCGTACGAGACCCACGTCTGCAGCTCGGTCGCCGCGTAGAGCAGGCCTTTCTTGCGCGGATCCTCGCGGATCGAGTTCGCGACGCCGCCGCCGGTGAGGCCGGTGTTGATCTCCGTCCACGTCTTGCCGCCGTCGTGGGTGCGGAAGAAGTGCGGCGTCATGTCGTCGAGACGCATCGTGTTCACCGCGGCGTAGGCGGTGTTCACATCGAAGCGGCCCGCATCGATGTTGAAGACGCGCGCCCACGGCTTCACGCTCGACGGGGTGACGTTCGTCCACGTCGTGCCGCCGTTCATCGTCACCTGGATCACGCCGTCGTCGGTGCCGGCCCAGAGCACGCTCACGCTCTTCGGCGACGGCGCGAGCGCGGTGATGCTTCCCGCGGGCGCGACGTTGACGGTGCTCGCGTACTTGCCGGCGTTCGCCGGGACCTGCCACGACTGGCGGGCGAGATCGCCGCTGATGCGCGTCCAGCTGTGCGCGCGATCGGTCGACTTGAAGACGGCGCTGCCGGCGTAGAAGAGCGTGTTGTTGTCGGCGGGCGACCACACGAGCGGCATCGTGCGGACGTTGCGGCCGAACGCGCCGGCGCGCTGATCGGGCGCCGGGCCGACCTGCGTCGTCTGATGAGTCTTTCTATTGAAGAGCGAGACGTTCGTGCGCGCGCTGCCGTAGACCATGTCCGGATCGCGCGGATCGGGCGCCGCCATCCCGTACTCCTGGATGTTCACCGGCGACCAGTCGTGGAAGGTGATCTCGCCGTAGTCGGAGCGGCTGTCGACGCACGCCGACCCGGAGTCCTGCTGGCCGCCGCAGACGCGGAACGGAAACGCGTTGTCGGTGGTGACGTGATACATCGCCGCGGTGGGCTGGTTGTACCAGTTGCTCCACGACTCGCCGCGATTGCCCGAGACGACGCCACCCTGGTCGGCGACGACGAGGATGATGTTCGGCATCACCGGGTTGACCCAGATCCGCTGATAGTCATCGCCGCCCGGCGCGCCGCGCACCGCCGACCAGTTCAAGCCGCCGTCCTCGGTCCGCCACATCACGGTCGACGCCGTGTAGACGACGTTCTCATTCTTGCCGTCGACGGTGAGCTGCGG
>CBHWBX010000582.1:0-2387 GCA_966111935.1 uncultured Gemmatimonadaceae bacterium | reverse complement strand
CGCGGGCCGGGGGGGGCCGGCTTTTTTTTAAACGGCGGGGGCCCCAAACGGTGTTTTCTTCTGCGCGACGCCACCGGCGCCCCACACCTGCCCGCCACCCGCAACCCGCGACCCGCAACCCGAAAGCACTAACGAGAACCCGGACGCCACCCGCCCCCGATCAGTTCGACGGACCCTGCTCGCGAAACTTTTCCTGCAGCTGCACCGACTCGTCGTGACGGGCCTTCAGCAGGTCCGCCCACCATCGGCCGCGACTGCTCGCGTTCTCCGCCTGGACCAGCTCCAGCTGCATGCGCGCCTCATCGGCCGCGCGGCGAACGGCCAGCTCGGCGGCGGGATCGGCGCGCTGCCAGTTGGGACGAACCACCTCAACGGCGAAGGGCGGCCGCTTCGACCTGGCGGATTCACCGATGAGAAAATCGAAGTGCCCGCCTTCGAAGGGGTCCTGGACGCGTACCACGACGCCGCGCGCCGAAAGCCGGTTGCCGTCTCTGATGCGCCAGGGGACGGCGTTGAGGATGGGCACCAGAAAGCGCATCTCAGCGGTCGTCTCGCATCTGGCCAACACCGGCAGGTAGGCGTCTTCGACCTTCAGGTTGTGAATGAGCAGCCAGGCTCGCAGACGCGTCTCGCGCACCGACGGTGGGACGGCGCTCCAGTCGAGATCCGCGGTCGTTGCCCGGCCGATCAGTCCAATCTCGAGGATGAGGTGCGAGCGTTCGGCCGCCTCGTCGCGAAAGCTCGTGCTCAGCCATTGCAGCGCGCGTGGCATGTTGCCGACGCTGAGCCGGATGTACTGGCCGACGAGCGCGCGGATGTCCGCTCCACGCGCATCGTCCATCTTCTCGATGCTCTCGGCTTTGCTTTCCGAGACGACGTCGATCGCGACGGCTTTCGCCTTGTCCCAGCGCGACCGCAGGAGCAGCTGCACACGATGCGACGCGACCGGCGCATCGATGTACAGTCGATACGCGGCATTCTCGAAATGACCGTCGACATAGCGCCATCCCGGGATGCCGAGCAGCGCGAGCGCGAACTCGAGCGACGGGACGGAGGTGCAGCGCGTCAGCGCGTCGACGACTTCCGGTGCCGCGTACAACCCGCCGTTCCTGGCGAGCCAGTCTTCGAGTCGCCGGCGCTCCTTCGCCGAGACCGCGGTGTCACTCACGGCGCCACTCAGCCCCGATTGGAGAACGACTCGAACCGGGTGTACTGCTTGTGGAAGAACGCGTTGACGGTACCGATCGGACCGTTGCGCTGCTTGCCGATGATGATCTCGGCTTTCCCCTCGAGCGAGTTGCCGTCCTTATCCGTCGGGCCGAAGTACACCTCCGGCCGGTAGAGGAACATGATCAGGTCCGCGTCCTGCTCGATCGCGCCCGATTCGCGAAGGTCGGAGATCTGCGGACGGCCCTTGTCGTCGCCGGTGCGCTGTTCCGGCGCACGCGAGAGCTGCGACAGCGCGACGACGGGAACGTTGAGCTCTTTCGCGAGCGCCTTGAGACCGCGCGAGATCTGACTGACTTCCTGCTGGCGATTTTCCGACGACGACGAGCCCTGCATCAGCTGAAGGTAGTCGACGATGATCAGGCCGATGCCGCTCTCCGACTTCAGGCGGCGCGCCTTCGAGCGCATTTCGAGAATCGTGATACCGGGGGTATCGTCGATCCACACCGGCGCCGAACTGAGGATGCCGGCCGCGCGCGCGAGCCGCGGAAAATCGTCGTCGCGCAACAGGCCCTTTCGCAGGCGCTGGGCATCGATACGCGCCTCCGACGTCAGCATACGCTGCACGAGCGAATCCTTGCTCATTTCGAGCGAGAAGAACGCCACCGGGACACCCTTCTCGATCGCCGCGTGCTGCGCGATGTTCAGCGTGAACGCCGTCTTTCCCATCGACGGACGCGCGGCAACGATGATGAGATCCGACGGCTGGAAGCCCGACGTCATCTCGTCGAGATCGAAGATGCCCGTCGGCACGCCGGTGACGGTGCTGCCGCCGCGCTGAAGCGCTTCGATGCGCTCCATCGTCGGCCAGAGGAGCTCCTTGATGCGCGTGAAGCCGGACTTCGTGGTGTTCTGGCTCAGCGCGAAGATCCGCGCCTCGGCTTCATCGAGCAGCTCGCTCGACGTCAGCTTCCCCTCGAACGCCTCGCTGACGGTCGTCGTCGACGCCTCGATGACGCGGCGCACCACGGCCTTCTCGCGGACGATCTGGGCATGGTACTCGACGTTGGCCGCCGTCGGGACGACGTCGACGAGGTAACCGAGGTACTCCTTGCCGCCCGCGCCCTCGAGCTCGCCCGTCCGCAAGAGCTCGTCGGAGACCGTCAGCGGATCGATGACCGAGCCGCGCTCGGCGAGCGTCTGCATCGCCCGGAAGATCC
>CBHWBX010000581.1:0-2388 GCA_966111935.1 uncultured Gemmatimonadaceae bacterium | reverse complement strand
CAATTGCTCGAACCAGTCGGCGCGGATCCCGCTTCCCGGCGTCCGCGCATGGACCGTGCGTCTTACCACTGACGCGCCCGGCTACGCCGGAACGGCCGAGTCCGCTGTGAAGCTGCTGGCGGACGCGGCCGAGCTTCCGCCGTGGACCGCGGCCCTCATGTTGTCAGAGACTCATTAGAGAACTATAAATGCGCGTTTGGCCAGGCCAGCCGTACCCGCTCGGGGCCACCTGGGACGGGCAGGGCGTCAATTTCGCCATCTTCTCCGAGACCGCCACCGGCGTCGAGCTCTGTCTCTTCGCGAAAGAGACGGACGCGGTCGAGACGGACAAGATCGCCATGCGGGAGCGCACCGATCAGGTGTGGCACTGCTATCTCCCCGACGTACGTCCGGGACAGTTCTACGGGTATCGCGTCGCCGGACCGTACGAGCCCGCGAATGGGCTTCGCTTCAATCCGAACAAGCTTCTCATCGATCCGTACGCGAAGGCGATCACCGGCGCGATCAAATGGAGCAATGCGCTGTTCGCGTACAAGGTCGGCGGACCGTGCGAGGACCTCGAGCCCGATCCGGACAACAGCGCCGGCGGCGTCCCGAAGTGCGTCGTCATCGATCCCGCGTTCACGTGGGAGGAGGATCGTCCGCTTCGCATCCCGTGGAATCGCACGATCATCTACGAGTGTCACGTCAAAGGCATGACGATGCTGCATCCCGACGTGCCGGAGCGGCTGCGCGGCACGTACCTCGGCCTGTGCAGCGATCCGATGATCGAGTACTTCCAGTCGCTCGGCATCACCGCCGTCGAGCTGCTGCCGGTGCACCAATTCGTCGTCGACCGCCACTTGGCCGAGCGTGGGCTCACGAACTACTGGGGCTACAACTCGATCGGCTACTTCGCGCCCGACGTGCGCTACGCCGCGAGCGGACTCGGGAATCAGGTCTACGAGTTCAAGAGCATGGTGAAGACGCTTCACTCCGCCGGGATCGAAGTCATTCTCGACGTGGTCTACAACCACACCGGCGAAGGGAACCACCTCGGCCCCACGCTCTCGCTGCGCGGCATCGACAATCGCGCGTATTACCGCCTCGAGGAGAATCCGCGCTACTACACGGATTTCACCGGCACCGGCAACAGTCTCAACATGCAGCACCCGCGCACGATCCAGCTCATCATGGATTCGCTGCGCTACTGGGTGAACGACATGCACGTTGACGGCTTCCGCTTCGATCTCGCGCCGGTGCTTGCGCGCGAGCTGCGCGACGTCGACAAGCTCTCGGCGTTCTTCGATATCATCCATCAGGATCCGACGCTCGCGAACGTCAAGCTGATCGCCGAGCCGTGGGACGTCGGGCCGGGCGGATATCAGGTCGGAAACTTTCCGATTCGCTGGGCGGAGTGGAACGGGCGCTACCGCGACGTGGTGCGGCATTACTGGAAGGGCGATCCGGGCTACATCCCCGAGCTCGCGTCGCGCCTCGCCGGCTCGAGCGACATCTACGAGCCGAGCGGACGCGGTGCGTACGCGAGCGTCAATTTCGTCACGGCGCATGACGGCTATACGCTTTATGACCTCGTGAGCTACGAGCAGAAGCACAACGAGGCGAACGGCGAGGAGAACCGAGACGGACACAACGACAACATCAGCCGCAACTGGGGCGTCGAAGGTGATACGGACGACGAATCGATTCTCGACATGCGTTTCCGGTTGATGCGCTCGTTCATTGCCACGCTGGCGTTCTCGCAGGGGGTGCCGATGCTGTCGCACGGCGACGAGATCGCGCGCACCCAGCGCGGGAACAACAACGCCTATGCGCAGGACAACGAGATCTCGTGGATGCACTGGGATCTCGACGAGCGGCAGCAGCAGCTGCTCGCCTTCACGCGGAAGTGTCTCAACCTCCGGCACACCCATGCGGTTCTGCGGCGGCGGCACTTCTTTCGCGGCGAGCCGACGACGAAAGGTGGACCGAAGGACCTTTGCTGGATCCGGCCGGACGGCGCGGAGATGTCCGAGGCCGACTGGCACAACCCCGACAATCACACGATCGGCATGCTCATCTACGGCGAGGCGACCGACGAAACGGACGATCGCGGCCGTCCGATCAAGGGCGATACGCTGCTCCTGATCGTGAACAGCGGTACCGAGCCGGTCGACTTCCAGATGCCGACGATCGAAGGCGAAGGGATCTGGGCGGAGATGATCGACGCCGCCCATCGCGAGCTCTATGTGATTCGTACCGGCGAGGTGCGGGTCGAGCCCTACTCACTCGCGCTCGTCCGATATGGTGAAAACCGCCGAATGACCGATGGCTGAGAAGAAAAAGCCCGAAGCTCCCAAGACGAAAGCGAAGCGCGCGCCGCGCCGGAAGAAGGCGGAAGCCGCGATT
>CBHWBX010000580.1:0-2397 GCA_966111935.1 uncultured Gemmatimonadaceae bacterium | reverse complement strand
TCAGCAACATCACGCCGCCCGCCAGCCGTTACGACTTCGAAGTCGAGAAGCGCTTCGGCAACTCCGACAAGCTGTTCGCGGCGACCGGCTACCGTCCGTCGACGGACTTTCGCGAGGGGTTCGCGCTCACCTATGCGAAGAACCCGAGCCGTGGACTCGAGCCCGCTCGTCCTCTCAGCGCGGTGACCGCGTAACGGCATCAGGAAGCGGGAGCTCAGCCGTAGCGGCGGGGCGCGCGAGGCCAGGGGATCTGCCCCTATCGTTCCCCCAAACGGTGATGTAGCCTACAGTTTGCTCGATTGCTGCTCGCCGCGCCGCGCCCGATGCCCATGTTTCGCTCTCGCTGTCACTGATGAGAAATCGTTATTTCCTGTTTCTTGACGCGGTCTGGGCTGGGTGCGCCGTCCTCATAGCGTTCACGGCGCGGTTCGAGGGGATCGACTGGTGGGCACCATGGGGTAGGGTGTTCCTGGCGTATGCGCTGCTGGCGATCCCGCTGAAGCTCATTGCCTTCTTCGGTGTTGGTCTGTATCGCCGCCTCTGGCGCTACGCGAGCATCGGCGATCTCGAAGTCGTGATCGGAGCCTCGGGCGTTGCGCTGGCGATCTCGTTCCTGGTCGGCGCGGTCATCGTGCCGGGTATGCACCTCACGCCGGCGCGAGTGCCCTACGGCATTCTGCTCCTCGACGGCATGTTGACGGCCGCGGGGATTTGCCTGTCGCGGCTCCTGCTCCGTGTGGCGGCTCGCCGGCGACGCTCCGGCGCGGCACTAAGAAATCCGAACGGCTCCGCGCGCGTCGATGGCGTTCGCCGGGTGCTGATCGCGGGAGCCGGCGATGCCGGCGGCATGATCGCCAAGGAGCTGATTCAGAACCAGCAGCTCGGGCTGATCCCGATCGGTTTCGTCGACGATGATCGGCTCAAGCACGGCCATCATCTCCATGGCCTCAAGGTCTTCGGCCCGCTCTCCGACATCGAGCACATCGTCAAGCGGTGGGCGATCGACGAAGTGATCACCGCGGTGCCCTCGGCGCGCGGCAAGGTCATTCGCGAGATCATGCGCCGTGCAACGGAAGCCGGGGCACGGAATCGAACCGTTCCCGGGCTGTATGAGCTGCTCTCCGGCGCGAAGACCGTCAGCTCGCTTCGCCCGATTCAAATCGAAGATCTCCTTCGGCGCGACGCGATCGAAACCGATCCCGAGCTCGTCGCGACTCTCGCGCGCGACAAGACGGTGCTCGTCACCGGAGCGGGCGGATCGATCGGCAGCGAGCTGTGTCGCCAGATCGCGCGGCTCAATCCGCGCCAGATCGTCGCGCTCGGCCGCGGCGAGAACTCGATCTTCGAGCTCCTCCAGGAGCTGCGGAATTCGCACCCCGACGTTCCCGTTCGGCCGGTCATCGCCGACGTGCGCGACGAGATTCGTCTTCGCGCCGTCTTCGAGGAGGAGCGGCCGTTCACCGTCTTCCATGCCGCCGCGCACAAGCACGTGCCGCTCATGGAAGCGAGCGTCGACGAAGCGATTCTCAACAACGTGCTTGGCACCCGGAACGTCGTCGAGCTGAGCGCGGAGTACGGCGTCGAGCACATGGTGCTGATCTCGACGGACAAGGCGGTTCGCCCGACGAGCATCATGGGTGCGACGAAGCGAATCGCCGAAGGCACGCTCTGCTCGGTCGTCGAGCGGACGCAGCGCCCGTACGTTGCCGTCCGATTCGGCAACGTTCTCGGAAGCCGCGGAAGCGTCGTTCCGACCTTCTTGAAGCAGATCGCCGCCGGCGGCCCGATCACGATCACGCACAAGGAGATGCGTCGCTATTTCATGACCATCCCCGAGGCGGTGCAGCTGGTGCTCCAGGCGGGCGCGCAGGGAAAGGGCGGGGAAGTGTTCGTGCTCGACATGGGCGATCCGGTTCGCATCTCCGATCTCGCGGAAGATCTGGTCCGGTTGTCGGGGCTGGACCTGGGCAGCGACATCGAGATCTGCTACACGGGCATGCGACCGGGTGAAAAGCTCTACGAGGAACTGTTCTTCGGCCCCGACGACGCGACGCCGACGACGCATCCAAAGATCCTCCAGGCGCGCGATCACAACTCGCTCGACGGCCTCGACGCCTATGTCGACGATCTCATCGAAGCCGCGCGTCAGCGGGCACCGGAGCTGGAGCTGCGGCGCATGATCAAGGCGCTCGTGCCGGAGTATGTACCGCCGGGGCCTCTCGATCCGCTGCGCACCGACGACGCCGAAGAAGGGGGCGACGCCGAAGACGAATCATCCCCGTCGATTCATCCGCGCACACGGCGTGCGGAGCGCTCGATCTCACAGCGAGGCCAGGGGGGGAGCCGGCGGCCGAGCACCCGCGCCCCCGGCGGCAACCCCCCCCCCCCCCCCCCCCC
>CBHWBX010000579.1:0-2416 GCA_966111935.1 uncultured Gemmatimonadaceae bacterium | reverse complement strand
CGACGGATCCTTGCCGCTGAACGCGCCGCCGCCGTGACGGCCCATGCCGCCGTAGCTGTCGACGATGATCTTGCGCCCGGTGAGGCCCGCGTCGCCCTGCGGTCCGCCGATGACGAAACGGCCCGTCGGGTTCACGTGGTACTTGACCTTCTTCCGGCGCAGGTCCTCGGGAATCGTCGGCTCGATGATCTCCTCGATGATCGTCTGCTTCAGCTTGCGCGACGAGATGTTGTCGCTGTGCTGGGTCGAGATGACGACCGTGTCGACGGCGACCGGCTGCTTGTCCTCGTACACGACCGTGACCTGCGACTTGCCGTCCGGACGCAGCCAGGCGATCTCGCCGCTGTGGCGCTTCGCGGCGAGCGCTTCGCTCAGGCGATGCGCGAGGAGGATCGGCATCGGCATCAGCTCAGCCGTCTCGTCGGTCGCGTAGCCGAACATCATCCCCTGGTCGCCCGCGCCGCCCGTGTCGACGCCCATCGCGATGTCCGGCGACTGGCGGTCGATCGTGCTGATGACCGCGCACGTCTTGCTGTCGAAGCCATAGGCCGGATCGGTGTAGCCGATCCGCTCGATCGTCGCGCGCACGATGTCCGGCACCGGCACGTAGGTCGACGTCGTGATCTCGCCGGCGACGCACGCAAGGCCGGTCGTGACGAGCGTTTCACAGGCGACGCGCGCCTTCGGGTCGTCCGCGAGGATGGCATCGAGGATCGCGTCCGAGATCGCGTCGGCGACCTTGTCGGGGTGACCTTCGGTGACGGACTCCGACGTGAAGAGATGGCGATCGTACAAGAGAGTCTGGGCTGGGGTTTGATGGATACCCCTCAACCCTAGACCCTGCTCTGCGCCGAAGCAACCCGCCGCACTCAGGTCAGCGACGGCTCCCCGGGGACTCCGGCTTCGCCGAGCATCGCCTTCAGTCGCTCGCGCAGCACACGCTCGGCGTCCGCCGCCGAGCGGGCGCTCGTCGCTTCGTGCGCGGCCTGCTCGGCGTGCCCCGCCGAGATCCCGCGGACGATGCGCTTCATGAGCGGCACGGAGCGCGGTGCGACGCTCATCTCGCGGACGCCGAGGCCGATGAGCGCGAACGCCATCAACGGCTGCGACGCCATCTCGCCGCACACGGCGACGTCGAGACCATTCTCGCGCGCGGTGCGCACGGTACGGGCGATGAGCTTGAGCACCGCCGGGTGGAGCGGCGTGAATCGCGTCGCGAGGTTGGCGTTGCCGCGATCGACGGCGAGCGTGTACTGCACGAGGTCATTCGTGCCGATGCTGAAGAACGAGACGTCGTCGGCGAAGGTGTCGGCGGCGACGGCGGCGGCCGGCGTCTCGATCATCACGCCGAGCGGCACGTCGCGGCGGAATTGCGCCCCGCGCGCCTCGAGGTCTCGCGCCGCCTGGTCGAGCAGGTCGCGCGCCGCGCGCACCTCGTCGACGGAAACGACGAGCGGCAGCATGATGTGCACGTCGCCGTGCACCGCGGCGCGCAGCAGCGCGCGCAGCTGCACGCTGAAGACCTCCGGCTGATCGAGGCACATGCGGATCGCGCGCCAGCCGAGGAAGGGATTGGGCTCGGTGGGAAAGCCGCCGACGGGCAGCTTGTCGCCACCGACGTCGAAGGTGCGGATCACCACCGGACGCCCGCCGAACGCCTTGACGACGCGCGTGTACGCCCGGTACTGCTCCTCTTCGTCGGGCATCGTCGCACGGCCGAGGACGAGGAACTCGGTGCGCATCAGACCCACGCCCTCGGCGCCGCTCGTCGCGCCGAGCTCCGCTTCCTCGGGAAGATCGACGTTCGCGCGCAGAGTGATGCGTGCACCGTCGGTCGTCACCGCATCGAGCTTCGCGAGCTGGCGGAGCTCTTCTTCCTCGAGCGCTTCCTGACGCGCGCGCTCCTTGTACGCGGCGATGTCGTTGTGCGTCGGGTTGATCGCGAGCAGGCCGGTCGATCCGTCGAGGGTCGCGGTCTCCTTCCCCGAAAGCTCCTGGGTCGCCGTCCGCAGACCGACGATCGCCGGCAGTCCGAGCGAACGCGCGAGAATCGCGACGTGCGAAGTCCGGGTGCCGGCGTCGGTCGCGATCGCCGCGATCGCCTCGCGGTCGAGCTGCACGGTGAGGCTCGGCGTCAGGTCGTGCGTGACGAGGATCGCGTTCGCGACTTTCGGCAGATCGACCGGGTCGTGGTCCGGCAGATCGAGGAGCAGCGTGAGCACGCGAATCTCGACGTCCTTCAGATCGCCGACGCGCTCGCGCAGCATCGGATGCGAGGCGCGCGCGAAGCGCTGCCCCCACTCGAACATCACGATCTCGAACGCCTTCTCCGCGCCGTGGTTCTGCTTGATCAGCGCCTCGACGGCGGTGATCAGCTCCTGGTCGTCGAGGATCGAGCGCTGAACGTCGAAGATCG
>CBHWBX010000578.1:0-2419 GCA_966111935.1 uncultured Gemmatimonadaceae bacterium | reverse complement strand
GGCCCCTCCGCGCGCAACGCGCGCCCAGCCGCCGAACGCAGTGAGGCCCCTCCGCGCGCAACGCGCGCCCAGCCGCCGAACGCAGTGAGGCCCCTCCGCGCGCAACGCGCGCCCAGCCGCCGAACGCAGTGAGGCCCCTCCGCCGAAGGCCAACGCGGTCGCCCCTACGGCCGCGGCGCGTGATCCGGCCCATCCAACTGAATCCCCAGCTCCTTGAACCCCTTCGCGAGATCGAGGAGCAAGCCGCGCGGGTCGCTCGTGACGCGGCGGGCGGCGACCATGTGGTCGACGAACCAGGCGCCGCGCTGGGTCGAGAGGTCGTCGTAGCGCACGCCGCCGCCGCTCGAGCTGGAGTGGATGATCCGATTGTGGCCGGCGTAGATCGCGACGTGGCTGATCCGGTTGCTCTCGGCGAACATCACCAGATCGCCCGGCGCGACGGCGCGCCATTCCGGGGCGATCGCCATGCCGACCTGCGCCTGCTGCCGCGACGTGCGCGGCAGCTTCACGCCCTGCTTCGCGAACACGTACTGCGTGAAGCCCGAGCAGTCGAAGCCCGACGGCGTCGTGCCGCCCCAGACGTACGGCACGCCGAGATACTTGTCCGCGGTCCCGAGCACGCGCGACGCGCTCGCCGTCACGGTCGTCGACGCCGGATAGGTCGTCGCCGACGGAATCTCGCGCCCTGGCACCGGCCCCGGCGTGTTTCGGCTGCGCGATCCTCCGCCGCCGAGATGCAACGACAGCCCGATGCGCAGCTCGGTCGTCGGCGACGGCGCGAACTGCGAGGTCGGCAGCACGAAGCGTGACATCCGCCAGCGCGATTCGCCGAAGACGTCCACCGACGCGCCGAGCGGCACGGTCAGTCCGGCGCCGTAGCTCCAGTTGTTGTTGATCGACGTGCGCCCGATACCCGTGCTGTCGTTCCCGCCGACGCCGACGCCGGCGAACAGGTACGGCGCGAAGCCGGTCCGCACACCGCCGATCCCACGCCCGCCGAGAAAGAGCACGGCGTCGGCATCGGCGCCCCACGGACGAATCGCACTGCCGGTGAGCGTCGACCCATTAGTGTTTTCTAATGAGAGATGGCCGCTCGCCCGCAGCGCGAGCGGCGCATTGCCGGCGAGGGTGAGAGCGAGCCCGGCGAGCGGGCTCGCGCCGGTGGTCGGGAGGAACGAGACGAACGGCGCCACGGTCACGTCCGCCGTTTGCGCACCGGCGATCCGAGCGTGCGTGACGACCATCGCCGACGGCAGGACGGCCGCGGCGACCAGACGCGAAGAAGTGGTCCGGAACACGGGAACTCCACAGGGGGTGTCGCCGGCCCGGAATGCATATGTGCGGCCAGATTCCTGGCACGCCATAAACGAATATCAGACAATCAGTTATACGATTTCCACATCTCCAAACTGCACGTCGGGTGTCCAATCGACTGGACAGCACGTGTCACGTCCTTTGAACACCCGCGGGTATCTTCCGCCGATGTCCGATTCTCGACGCCTCGCGACGATACCGGCGCGCAGGATCCTCGGCGCCGACCTCCGCGGCAGCTCCTGGCCGGTCCTCGCCGAAACGGACGCGGGCGTCCGATTCGTCAAGCTCGCCGGCGCCGGACAGGGCACGCCGCCGCTGATCGCCGAGATCGTCGTCGCGCGCATCGCCGAAGCGATCGGGCTGCGCGTGCCCGCGCGGTCACTCGTGACGATCGACGCCGGCATCGAATCGCTCGAGCGACGCGACGAGCTGCGCGATCTCCTCGAGCGTAGCATCGGCATCAACCTCGGCTTCGACTATCTCGACGGCGCCCGGATGTTCGTCCCCGCCGACGTCGATCGGGTGACCGCCGACGATGCGACGACGATTCTCTGGCTCGATGCGCTCGTGATGAATCCCGATCGCACGGCGCGCAATCCGAACATGATGTGGTGGAAGGATCGGCTCTGGCTGATCGACCACGGCGCCGCGCTCGGCTTCCAGTACTCGTGGACGGACGTCACCGAGAGCGCGCCCTCGCGCCCATTCGCGATCGGCGACCCGCACATCCTTCAGTCTCGCGTCGCGAACGTCGCCGAGTGGGACGAGCTGCTCGCCGCCCGTCTCACCCGCAACACACTCGAAGCCGCGCTCGCCGACGTCCCCGACGAATTCCTCGGCGACGACCCGTCGCGCCGCCGCGCGGCGTACGTGGCATTTCTGTGGAAACGTCTCAAGGCGCCGCGGACGTTCTTCGAGCCGATGGCGACGAATTCAACGCCGCGCGTCCGTGGGGGGCGTCCAGATTTTCTCGGTCGATGAGCGGGGGAACTGCTCACCGCAGAGACGCAGAGACGCAGAGGTTCGCAGAGGACTGCAAACAACGAATTAAGAAGAATAAAAAAAAGAACTCCGACTCAAAATTAGGGGCCGCCCTTCACATTTA
>CBHWBX010000577.1:0-2429 GCA_966111935.1 uncultured Gemmatimonadaceae bacterium | reverse complement strand
CGCGTAGCGCGCGGTCGTCGTCGACGACGAGGATTTGGAGGCGCGTTCCGACGGGCTCGCGCGGCGGCGCGTCGGGCATCCGGGTGGTGGACTCAGTCATGTGCGCGGGTTCCGGGAGCGGGAGTCGTTGTTCGCGTGCGACGACGCATACGCGCCACACACGCCTTCGAACGAGCCGCAACTTACCGGCGACTCAGGTGCGCACCTGAGAGGAACGATGGGACAGTTTCATCGGAGAAAACCCAACTCGCGCATGCAACGTCGCGCATCGATCGCGTCACGCGATGCGTCGCTGTAATCCGAGTCGCACCGTCGCACATACGCCGCGTCACTCGCTGCCCTACAGAAATATCTCGCACGCCTGATAGCGCGAGGAAAAGCGCTATCCAATTATTCCCGCTACTGCGCGTCCCGTGTCAAATCCATCTTGGCGCAAAGTCCAAGATCTCATCCGCACACCAGCCGATGCTAATGCCACGTCTCGATGAAGGGGGCCGCTTGGAGTTCCTGATCGTCGCGCAGGAGCAGGAGCCCGCACAGCGGCTCGCGGAACAGCTGCGTGGACTTCCGACGACGCCGTCGCATGCGCCCGTCGTCTCGATCGCGCTCGGTGCGAGTCGCGTGTTCGCGGTCGGGAACGCCGACGTCGTGTTCGTCAACGCCGATCGCACGACGACGGCGTGGACGGACGTCGTGCGCCGCCTCGTGCACGACGCGCCGACGACGCCGATCGTCGCCGTGCTTCAGCAACACGACGATGGCATGTGCGCCGATGCAATGGGAGCCGGTGCGAGTGCGTGCCTTTCATTGGACCCGGCCGATCGCGATCGCCTGCGCGCGACGATCAGCTGCGCGATGATGTTGCGGCGCGTCGCGGCCGAGCACGAGCGCGCTCAGACATCCTTGCGCGAAGAGTCCGATCGGCGCCAGAGCGCGCTCGTCGCCCTCGAAGAGCTTGGATGCATGGGCACGTGGACGTGGGACGTCGTCGCACGCCGCGGCACCTGGTCGGACGGCATGTTCCGGTTGTTCGATCTTGAGCCGCGCGAGACGATCCCCGAGTTCGACGACTTCCTGGCGCTCGTGCACCTCGACGACCGCCACGCCGTGCGCGACGCCTGGCGCGCCATCTCCCGCGGCGCGCACGCCGGCAGCGACCGCCTGACCTATCGCGTCATCCTTCCGTCCGGGGAGACGCGCACGATGCACGTGACCTGGCATGCCTCGTCGTTCGTGCCGAACGGCGGCGCGGCGAAGATCGTCGGCGTCGTCCAGGACATTACCGAGCACGAAACGGCCGTCGAGGCGCTCCGCCGTGACGAGTCCATGTATAGGAATGCCGTCGGACATGCGCCGATCGGCATCGGCACGCTGTCGAGCGAAGGCCGCTGGCTGCGCGTGAACCGCGTGCTCACCGACATGCTCGGGTACAGCGAGGCCGAGCTGCTCCAGCGTACGATCCGCGACGTATCGCATCCCGAGGATGCGCTGACCGACGGCGAGACGCTGACGCGCCTCTTTGCCGGCGAGCTGCCGGGCTTCGACGGCGAGAAGCGGTTCATGCACAAGGCTGGGCACGTCGTCTGGGCCCAGGTCGCGACGACGATGGTGCACGACGATCGCCGTCCGCCCTACGCGGTCGTCCACCTCCAGGACATCACCGAGCGCCACCGTGCACGCGAGGCGTCGGAGTTCATCGCCGAGGCGGGCCACGTGCTCGCGTCGTCGCTCGACTCAGAGGAGATCGTCCGCACGATCGCGCACCTCGCCGTGCCGCGGCTCGGCGACTGGTGCACGATCGATCTGCTCGACGCGACCACCGGCGAGCTGACGCCGTCGGAGGTCGTGGCGGTGAGCGCGGAAAAGGAAGACGTGCTCCGGCAGATGCGCGCGCGGTACCCGGTCGAGCCATTCACCTTCGACCATCCGGTGAGCCGCGTCATTCGCACCGGTCAGGCGACGCTCGTCTCGAACGTCCGGCCCGATCTGCTCTCGCGCCTGGCGCGCGACACCGATCACCTGCAGCTGCTGCGCCGCCTCAGTCCGGTCTCATGGATGATCGTCCCGCTCGCCGCGCGCGGACGCATCATCGGCGCGGTCACGCTCGCCGCGTCGGAATCGCGCCGGCACTACGGCCTCGACGATCTGCGCGTCGCCGAAGAGCTGGCGACGTCGTCGGCGCTCGCGATCGACAACGCGCGGCTCTTCGATGATGCGCGCGCCTCCGCCCGCCTCCGCGACGACGTGCTCGGCTTCGTCACCCACGACCTGCGCAATCCGCTCGCCGCGATCGTGCGGTGGTCGACGCGGCTCGAGGAGGGCGAGGTCGGCGTCGAGGATCGGCGTCGTGCGACGACGGCGATCAAGGCCGCCGCGGACGTCATTAACAGCCTCATCACCGATCTGCTCGACCTCACGCGACTCGAGTC
>CBHWBX010000576.1:0-2433 GCA_966111935.1 uncultured Gemmatimonadaceae bacterium | reverse complement strand
GCCGTGCGCTCGTCGCACCAGCGCGCGTACGCGTAGAGCGATGCCGGCATCAGCGCCGCGGGCGCGAGGTCCGTCGTCGCGAGGCCTGCGTGCGCGAGCAGATTCGGGTTCGTCGCGACGAACAGCACCGACAGCGCGCCGGCAGCCTCCCCGTAGAGACGCCGCCCCCACAGCCACGTCGCGATGCAGAGGACCAAGAAAAAGGGCAGCACGCCCAGCCGCGCGAGCGCGAGCCGCGTCTTGTACTCGGCGCCGCGCCCGAGCAGGAGCTGCCCCTCGTAGAATTGATTGATCTTGCCGATCGTGCGCGCGCCGCGCAGGTACGGGCCGATGGCGACGAAGATCCGCTCGAGCGGCGGATGCTGCGCCTCGTAGTGATACGTGCCGCGCGACAGCCACTCTATGCCCGACGCGAGATGCGCGGGCTCGTCGTACGTCTGGCTGAAGACGCGGTAGGTCGACGCGACCAGGGCGGCCGCGAGAATCGTCAGCGCGGCCGCCAGCGTGCGCCAGCGAAGTGCGTTAGTAGCCGACAGGCCGTCCGCTCGAGCGTGGGTCCGACATGCCCTCGTAGCCGCCGCGCACGCGCATGATCGCGTTGATGAGACCAACGCCGCCGATCGGCTCGAGGCCGTAGCCGAGCTTGCGCAACGAATCCTGCACCGCGGTCGTGAGCCCGCCGCGCTCGAACATCAGCGAGTCGGGCAGTGCCTGGTGGTGGATTCGCGGCGCACTCACGGCGTCGGAGAGGATCATGTGCTGATCGAGGACGTTGAGGATGACCTGGGAGGTCGAGGTGATGATGCGCGGCCCTCCCCGGCTTCCGACGACGAGCAGCAGCGACCCGTCACGATCGAGGACGATCGTCGGCGACATCGCGGAGAGCATCCGCTTCCCCGGCGCGATCGCGTTCGCTTCGCCCTGCACGAGCCCGAACATGTTCGGCTTCCCCGGCGCGGCGGCGAAGTCGTCCATCTCGTCGTTCAGGAAGAAGCCACCCTGCTCGACGTACACGCCCGATCCGTACAGCGCATTGAGCGTCGTCGTCGTCGCGACGGCGTTGCCGTGCGCGTCGGCGACGGAGTAGTGCGTCGTCTCCATCCCTTCGCGCATCGTCTTCGCCACCGTCGGCGTCGGCGTGTGCGCGTTGCCGATCGTCGCGCGCAGCTTCGCCGCGTACGCCTTGTCGGTGAGCTGCGCCATCGGCACGCTCACGAACGCCGGATCGGCGAGCTTCTCGTTCCGGTCGATGAACGCGCGCTGATACGCCGAGCCGAGCACGTGCGCGTATTCGGTCGAGCCGAACGCGGGCATCGAGTTGTAGCCCTCGAGGATGTTCAGCGTCTCCGTCACGACGACGCCGCCCGACGACGACGGCGGCATCGTGAAGAGCGTGTAGCCGCGATAGGTCGACTTCACCGGCTCGCGCACCACCGCCTTGTATCGCGCGAGATCCGCCTCGGTGATGATGCCGCCTTCCTTCTTCATCTGGTCAGCGATGTAGCGCGCCGTCTCACCCGCATAGAATCCCGCCGCGCCGCGCTCGGCGATGCGATGCAGCGTGGCCGCGAGCGCCGGCTGCACGAACCGCGTCCCCGCGGCGACCGGCTTGTCGTTCGGCAGGAAGACCTTGCCTCCGCCGAAGCGGCGCAGCAGCCGTGCGTTCGACGTCACGGAGCGCGCGAACGCGCTGTCGACGATGAACCCCTGCTCGGCGTAGCGGATCGCCGGCGCCATCACGTCGGCGAGCTTCATCGTGCCGAACTTCGCCAGCGCCTCGGTGAGGCCGGCAACTGCGCCCGGCACGCCGCTCGCCAGCGGGCCGACGACGCTCTTGTCAGTGAGATTGCCGTTCTCGTCGAGATACATGTTTCGCGACGCCGCGAGCGGCGCGATCTCGCGATAGTCGATCGCCGCCGTGCGTCCGTCGGCCATGCGGATGACCATGTACCCGCCGCCGCCGATGTTGCCGGCTTCGGGGAAGGTGACGGCCATCGCGAACCCGACCGCGACCGCCGCGTCCACCGCATTCCCCCCCTTCTTCAGAATCTCGACCCCCGCCTCACTCGCCAGCGGCGCGTCGCTCGAGACCATCGCATGCTCGCCGAAAACGGCAGCACGTCCGGCCTTGTAGTTCCACGTATCCGGGAAGCTCGGCTTCCGCCGATCTCCCGCATACACCGCTGTCCCCGTCGCACTCGACGACGGAAACCCGATATCAGTAGCACCACGGTTGACCGTCGTCGGCCGCGCGCACGCAGCGGCGAGAGGGGCGAGGAGGAGGATTCGATTCAAGCGCATTGTGGGGAATCGATCGAGGAAGGGTGTTTCGTGCAAGGCTTGTGAAGTGCCGGGTCGCGGGTCGCGGGTCGCGGGTGGCGGGAAGGAACGCCGCGCCTGCGGCGACGGCTTGATTGAGAACAGCACTGATCG
>CBHWBX010000575.1:0-2449 GCA_966111935.1 uncultured Gemmatimonadaceae bacterium | reverse complement strand
GCGCTCAAGTCACCGAACAAACTGACGCCAGAGTCCCGCGCGAATCTCAAGCTGAGCTGGGATGCCGCGTATTCCGGATTGACGAACGCGCACCGCACGGCCGTGCTCGAAGAGGGGCTCGAAGTCGAGAAGATCGGCTTGCCGGCGAAGGATCAGGAGCTCATCGAGTCGTCGCAGTTCTCGATTGCGCAGATGGCGCGATTCTTCGACATCCCGCTCATGCGGCTCCACTCGACGACCGCGATCACGAGCTGGGGCACGGGACTCGAGCAGTGGCAGCGGGCGTATCTCACGCACACCTTGGGACCGTGGCTAGTGCAGTGGGAAGAGCAAATGAACTACTCGCTTTTCTCCGAGGACGAGCGCGCCGAGTACTTCTGCGAATTTCTCCGCGAGGCGCTGCTGCAGGCGGATGTTGCCGCACGCGCGACCTACTACAACCAGCTCTTTCAGGTCGGCGCGATCAGTCCGAATCAGATTGCGCGCAAGGAGAACATGCCGACGGTCGGCGAGGAAGGCGATCAGCGGTTTGTGCCGCTCAACCTCGTGCCGCTCGACGGCGCCGGCATGTCACTGTCGGCCTCGCAGGCCGACGCGGCGGATCCGTCGGCTGATCCGAACGCGGATCTCCTGACGGAAGATCAGGTCTTGAACGGCGCGCAGATCGCCGCGGCGCGGGACATCGTCGCCCTCGTGGCTGAAGGCGCACTCCCGCGTGACGCGGGTCTCGGCATGCTGGTGATCTTGTTCAATCTGAGCGAAGAGGATGCGGCGCGCGTGATGGGCAGCGCCGGCCTCGGCACGTCGACGACCCCGAATCGCCCGGAAGGCGCAGAGGCTGGCGATGACGGCTCGGGTGAGGCATCAACTGACGGCTCTGTTGAAAGTTCGGCGGGTGGTCCGCCGCCGGACGAACAGTCGGCCGAGGACGAGCAGCGCCGGCAGGCGGCGGCTTCCATCTCCATCCGACAGCGGAGCGCGGCAATCAGTCGGCGTCGCTCGCAGGTCGCGCACGAGCGGCTGTTGCTGCAGAGTGCCGAGCGGGTCACCACCCGCCAAGCCGATCGGACACGACGCGCGCTCGATCGCCTCGCGAAGGACGGCGACGAGCCGGCGTTTCGCGCGTGGGCCGCGGCGTACTTCGACGAGGACCGCGCCAGTGTGGCCGCGGCATTCCTGCCGGCGCTCCATGTATTGGGTGAAGCCGCCGCCCAGAGCGTCGAAGCGGAAGTGGGGACGATCACGAACGCGTCGCGTCTCGCGGCCGACTTCCTCACAACCTACGCGGAAGCGTTCGGTCGCCGCTGGGCGACGGCTCGCATCGAGCAACTACACGCCGACGGCGCCGATTATCGCGCTCAGGTCGATGGCTGGCCGCTGCGGCTGGCGTCATCGATGGCCGACGAGTCCGTGCGCGCGAGCAACGCGGTCGCGAAGCACCTCTATAGTCACGCGGGTATTCGTCGCGTGATGTGGGTGGCGACATCGGAAACGCCGTGCCATGTCTGCCGAGACCGCCACGGAAGCGTGATCGCCGCATCGCAGGATTCCCTCGCCACTCGACTGCAGCACGGTCCCGCCCACGACGGCTGCACCTGTACGATCGTCGCCGTCCCCAACTGAGAGCCTAGACGATGCCGAATACCTTGCCGAACACCATGAGCCATGAGCAGCGCGTCGTCGCGCTGTCGCGCGCGCTCGCGCGGTTCCCGCTCGCCATGCGCCTCGACGCGATTCCAAGCCTCGTCCGCGCTGGACCGATGGATGATGAACGCGACGACGCGATCACCGTCGAGCGGCCCGAAGGTCTGTTGCCGGGCGGAATCCTCGTGATCCCGATCAAGGGACTGATCGCGCCGAGTCTCGACGATGTCGGGTACTGCTACTGCACCGTCACGTTGATGGACGGGCTGATGCGAGTCGTCGAGGACGCGAAAACCAACCCGCATGTCCGCGGAGCGGTGCTCAACATCGGATCGCCGGGTGGCATCGTGTGGCTCGTGCCCGAAGCCGCGGCGAAGATCCGCGAACTCGCGCTGCTCAAGCCGGTGCGCAGCGTGGCGAACCCGCAAAGCGCCTCCGCCGCGTTCTATCTCGGTGCCGCGGCCGGCAAACGGTACGTGACGCGATCGGGGGAAGGCGGATCGGTCGGCGTCTGGAACATGCACGTCGACGAGTCAAGGTTCCTCGAAGAGATGGGCGTGAAGGTGACGCTGATCTTCGAGGGCGAGCACAAGGTCGACGGCAATCCATTCGAACCGCTGCCGGCCGCAGTAAAGGAGCAAATGCAGAAGGACTGCCGGACATGCTACGACATGTTCACCGGCGACCTCGCGACCTTCTACGGGAAGTCCGTGGAGGACATCGTCGCGAACTTTGGGCAGGGCCGGTGCGTGATGGCCGAGGAGGCCGTGTCGCTCGGCATGTTCGACGGGATCAAATCGCTCGA
>CBHWBX010000574.1:0-2462 GCA_966111935.1 uncultured Gemmatimonadaceae bacterium | reverse complement strand
GGAACTGCGGCGGCAGGAGCGCGAAGAAGCGATGCGCTGCTGGGAACGGGCGCTCGAGCTGGATCCCGACAACGCGATCGTGCGTACGAACCTCGAAGCGGTACGACAGGTGTTTTGATGTACGATCAGCAGCACCCGGGCGACTTCACGCAGCTCACCCGGAAGATCTCAGTGGAGCGCGGCTTCGGCTGCGCGAGCTACAAGGAAAAGTGTCTGCGCCGGCGCATCGCCGTGCGGATGCGCGCCCGCGGCGTGCACACGTACGAGGATTACGCGCGCATCCTCGACGACGACGCGGCCGAGTACGACCGCCTGCTCGACGCGCTGACGATCAACGTCACGAAGCTCTTCCGGAACTGGGAAGCCTACGCGTCGATGGCGGCGAACGTCGTCCCCGAGCTCTGGTCGCGCGAGCAGTCGGAGATTCGCGTATGGAGCGCCGGCTGCTCGACGGGCGACGAGCCGTACTCGCTCGCGATCCTCTTTCATCGCCACGCGGCGATGTCGGGGATGCTCGCGCAGATCGGACGCGTGCGCGTGCTCGGCACGGACATCGACCGGGCCTGCCTCGCCGCGGCCGAGCGTGGACAGTTCGAGGAAGGCGACTTCGCCGACACGCCGCACGAGCTGCGGACGCGCTACTTCACGCCGACGAGCCCATTCACCGTCGCGCCGTCGATCCGTTCGATGGTGAGCTTTCAGCGTCGCGATCTGCTCACGGAGCGGCCGCCGGTGGAGCAGGGGCGGTTCGACATGATCGTCTGCCGCAACGTCCTGATCTACTTCGACCGCGACACGCAGGAGCGGTTGTTCGACGCGTTCCATGCGGCGCTCGCCCCCAAGGGCTATCTGGTGCTCGGCAAGGTCGAGACGCTGCTCGGGCGCGCGCGCACCATGTTCACTCCGGTCGACGCGCGCGAGCGCGTGTTCCGTCGCCTGTGAGACGCCCGTGAGCATCGAGACGACGGACATTCGCGTGAAGGTGGCCGACCTCGCGGCCGCGTCGAACGGCACGATCTCGACGATCGGCCTTGGCTCGTGCGTCGCGATCGTCCTGCACGATGCGGCGGCGCAGGTCGGCGGACTGGCGCACGTGCTTCTGCCGAACGAGGCGATGTCGCGCGACAAGTCCAATCCGGCGAAGTTCCCGACGACCGCGGTGCCGCTGCTGCTCAGCGAGATGCGAAAGCTCGGCGCGAGCGTCGAACGCACGCGCGCGAAGATCATCGGCGGCGCGAGCATGTTCGCGAATCTGATTCCCGCGGGCGGCATCAACATCGGCGAGCGCAACGTCGCCGCGGTGCGCGAAGTGCTCGCCGGCGCGAACGTCCCGATCGTCGCCGAGGACACGGGGAGCGACTACGGCCGCAGCGTGTTCCTCTATGTGCTCTCGGGGCGCGTCGAGGTGCGATCGCTGCGCAAGGGGTCGCGTGTCCTCTAGCGCCGTCGCGAAGCCGCGCGTGCTCGTCGTCGACGACAGCGCGTTCATGCGGCGGATGGCGTCGCAGATCATCGACGATTCGGGGGAGTTCGTCGTTTGCGGCACCGCCCGCAATGGGATGGACGCGCTCAAGCAGGTCCACGCGCTCGATCCGGACATCGTCACGCTCGACATCGACATGCCGGAGCTCGACGGGTTGAGCACGCTCGGCTACATCATGAGCGAGACGCCGCGCGCGGTCGTGATGCTGAGCGCGAGCACCACCTTCAGCGGCCAGGAATCGACGCTCCGCGCGCTCGAGCTGGGTGCCGTCGACTTCGTGCTCAAGCCGTCGGGATCGATCAGCCTCGACCTGCCGGTGGTCGCCGACCGTCTGCTCGACGCGCTGCGCGCCGCGGCGGCGGCGAATCTCGCCGGACTGCGGATGCTGGCGCGGGCCGTGGCCGACGGCGCGCCGGCGACGCTCGAGCCGGTGCGGCACGCGACGCACGCCGTGGTCATCGCTTCGTCGACGGGCGGCCCGCGCGCGCTGGCGGCCGTCGTGCCACAGCTCTCGCGCGCGCTGCCGGCGGCGGTGCTCATCGTGCAGCACATGCCGGCGGGATTCACGAAGAGCCTCGCGCAGCGGCTCGATTCGATCAGCGCACTGCGCGTCGACGAGGCGGAGGAGGGAACGCCGATCGTTCACGGGCGCGTCTACATCGCCCCCGGCGGTCATCACATGACCGTGCACGACGACGGCACCGGGCCGCGGATCGCGCTCGACCGCACGACACCCCCGCTCTGGGGAGTCCGCCCCGCGGCCGACCATCTATTTCGCTCGGCCGCAACTGTCTTCGGCGCGTCGACCGTCGGCGTGGTGCTCACCGGCATGGGGCGCGACGGCGCCGAGGGGACGCGGCTCATTCGCGCCGCGGGAGGACGTGCCGTGATACAGGACCGTGAGACAGCGACCATCTTCGGCATTCCGCAGGTCGCGGTCCAGCACGCGGGCGCGGATCGCGTCGCCCCGCTCGGGGAG
>CBHWBX010000573.1:0-2464 GCA_966111935.1 uncultured Gemmatimonadaceae bacterium | reverse complement strand
GTTTTCGCTGAACCAGCCGAGCTGATTGCGCAGCTGCGCGCTGCGCGTCGACATGCTGACGTTCATCCCCGGATTGCCGCCGAAGGCGAGCGTCTGGACGCTGTTCGGCAGATCGCCGAGCGCGGAGTTCACCTGCACGTTGCCGCTCGGCAGGGAGAGATACGGCGAGCCGGAGAACTTCATCTGGCTCATGCCGATCGACGTCTCACTGAGCACGAAGCCGAAGTAGCCGGAGTGCTTGCCGGCGACCATGCCGAACCAGTTCTCACGCTCGCCGCTGTGCGACGGGAGCTCGGTCGTCGTGAAGCTCGACGGATTCTGGCGGTTCCACGACCCGTTGAAGGTGAGGTTGAATGCCTGGCCCGTGCTCGACGTCGGCGGGGCGAAGTCGAAGGTGCCGAAGACGAGCGCGTTGTCCTGATAGCGCGCCGCCGGCATGCCACCGACGCGCGCCGGGAGCTGCCAGCCGTTGAGAATGTTCAACAGGCGCGACACAGAGTCCGACGCGATGCCCGCGGCCTTGAGGCCGACGACGTCGGTGTTGAGCAAACTCTGAAGGTCCTGCGTCCGCCGCCCCGCCTGGTAGGCGACGGAAAAGAACGACTTGTCCGTCTGGATCGGTCCGGAGAGCAGACCACCGAGCGAGACGTTCTGATATTGCTGGCCGAGCGAACGCGCCGCCGGATCGGTCCACTGCATCGTCGGCGAGTCGAAGTTGAGGCTTGTCGATCGAATGATGTAGTTGTTGCCGGGGCGCGACCGCACATTGAGCTGTGCGCCGCTGAAGCCGCCGCGCGAGACATCGTAGGGCGTCGTGACGAGCGAGGTCGTGGTCTGCGCGTCGCGCGGCAGCTGCGAGCCGCCGAAGTTCAGCCCATTGAGCGTCGTCGCGTTCTGGTCCGCGCCGAGCCCGAGCACGGAGAACCCGTTCGACGCGCCGTCGGCCCCGGGGATGAGCTGCACGCCGGGCATCGAGGCGGCGAGCGCGGCGAGATCTCCCATCAGATCCGCCGAGACGTTGCCGGGATTGAGCGATCGCTCGCTGCCGCTGATGTCGGGGCGCAGATCGGTATCGCGTCCGAGCCGCTGTCGTTGCGCGTTGACCTGCACGGCATCGAGCTGCGTCGCGACGGTCTGGAGCTTGGCGTCGGCGACGAGGATCTCCTGATCGCCGGTGCGCTTGATCTCGAACCGTCGCTGCGCGAAGCCGAGCGCGGCGACGGTGACGAAGTAGTCGCCCTCGTCGCCGGGGAAGGTGATGGTGTAGCGGCCGTCCTTCCCGGTCCGCGCCGACCGAGAGACGTTGCCGCTGAGGGTGGTGACGGTGACGGTGGCCCGTTCGACGGGAGTATTATCGGGGCCAATGATTTTTCCGCGAATGACGTCGGTCTGCGCGAGCAGCACGGCACGCGGGGCGAGGAGGGCGAGCAGCAACACCGCGCCAGTAAACAGGAGTCGGCGGACGGTCACGGGGACGGATGGATGGGGTGGCGTCTACTGCGGGACGGTGGTTAGTACCGGCGGTGAGGGGAATGGTTTACGCGCCGGATCGCTCGCTGCGCTCGCTGCATGTTCGGCGGCTGCGCTATATCTCTTCGACGCCCTTCAGTTTGCGTTCAATCGCGCGCGTCCGCACCGTCGCGCGATCGACGGCGGTCGTCGCTTCGAGCAGCTTGGCGCGAATGCGATCCAAAACATCGGCATAGCGACGAAATTCCGTCTTTGCCTCGCCGAGCACGCCCCAGACCTCGCTCGACCGCTTCTCGATCGCGACCGTGCGGAAGCCCATCTGGAGGGAGTTGAGAAGCGCCGCGAGCGTCGTCGGGCCGGCGATGACGACGCGATAGTCGCGCTGGATCAGATCGACGAGGCCGGGGCGGCGGACGACTTCGGCGAAGAGGCTTTCCGTCGGCAGAAACATGATCGCGAAGTCGGTGGTCGCCGGCGGCGCGACGTATTTGTCGGCGATGTCGCGCGCGCACTGGCGTACGCGGACTTCGAGTGCCTTCGACGCATACTCCGCGGCCTGCGCGTCGCACGCCTCGGTCGCTTCGACGAGCCGTTCGTAATCCTCATTCGGAAACTTCGCGTCGATCGGCAGCCACACGGGCGCGCCGGTCGTCGAAGAGCTCTGCCCGGGCAGCCGGATCGCGAACTCGACCCGCTCCAGCCCTTCGCCCTTCGTGCAGACGTTCGTCGCATACTGCGCCGGTGTGAGCATCTGTTCGAGGAGATTCCCGAGCTGGACCTCGCCCCACGTCCCGCGCACCTTCACGTTCGTCAGCACCTTCTTGAGATCACCCACCCCCGCGGCGAGCGTGCGCAGCTCGCCGAGTCCTTGATGGACGAGCTCGAGCCGCTCGCTCACGAGCGCGAACGATTCATCGAGCCGCCGCTCGAGCGTCCCCTGCAACTGCTCATCGACCGTCGCCCGCACGGCGTCGAGCTGCTGGCGAAGCTCGAG
>CBHWBX010000572.1:0-2471 GCA_966111935.1 uncultured Gemmatimonadaceae bacterium | reverse complement strand
GACGCGAAGACGGGCAAGCGGCTCTGGCACTTCCAGGCGGTGAAGCACGACCTGTGGGACCGGGACTTCCCGGCCGCCCCGACACTCGTGACGGTAAAGCGCGACGGACGCACGATCGACGCGGTCGCGCAGATCACGAAGACGGGCTACACCTACCTGTTCGAGCGCGAGACGGGACGCTCGCTCTTTCCGATCGAGTATCGCGCGGTGTACCCGTCGTCGGTCGACGGCGAGCGCGCGGCGGACATGCAGCCCTTCCCGGTCGCGCCGCCGCCGTTCGTGCGACAGACGCTCACCGAGTCGATGCTCACGACGCGCACCCCAGCCGCGCACGACTCGGCGCTCAAGCTGTTTCACGAGTATCGCACGCGCGGGATGTACGATCCGCCGAACACCCGGGGCACGATCATCTTCCCCGGCGTGGACGGCGGCGGCGAGTGGGGCGGCCCGGCGTTCGATCCGGCGACCGGGCTCCTCTACGTGAACGCCAACGAGATGCCCTGGTATCACAAGCTCGTCGAGCGCAACGACAAGTCGCTCTACGGCGCGAACTGCGCGAGCTGCCATGGCGACGATCGGCGCGGATCCCCCGAGGCGCCGTCGCTGATCGGGATCGCCGAGCATCGCACGCGCGACGAGATCGCGAAGGTGATTCGCGAAGGGACGGGGCGCATGCCCGCCTTCACGGCGTCGCTCGACAACAGCGCCGTGAACGATCTCGTGAACTTCCTGATCACGGGGCGCGACGTCGCCGACCAGGCGGCGACCAACGCGAACTATCTCAAGTACCGCAGCACCGGTCTCAAGATCTTCACGGACAATGAAGGCTATCCGCCGATCACTCCCCCGTGGGGCACGCTGAGCGCGATCGACCTGGCGCAGGGGACGATTCGCTGGCAGATCCCATTCGGCGAATATCCGGCGCTCGCCGCACAGGGCCTGAAGAACACGGGCAGCGACAACTACGGCGGACCGGTGGTTACGGCGAACGGACTGCTGTTCATCGGTGCGACAACCTACGACCGTAAGTTCCGCGTCTTCGACAAGGCGACGGGCAAGCTGCTCTGGGAGACGCTGCTCCCCGCGTCGGGGAACGCGACGCCGTCGCTCTACATGGTGAACGGAAAGCAGTATGTCGTGATCGCCTGCGGCGGTGGCAAGAACGACGCGCCGTCAGGCGGAACGTACGTCGCGTTCGCGCTGCCGGATCGATGATGTCCACGACGGCTTGAGCAGTTTGCGTTCGCGAATATCTTCCCGGCGCTGTCCCACCGAACGAAAAACAATCAGGAGCTTTTGCCCGATGCCTGCATACGGCGCCAAGGAAATGGCGAACGCGTTCCGTACCGTTCGCCGCAACACCATCCAGACCGCGAAGGACATCCCGGAGGCGCAGTACGATTTCGTCCCCGCACCGGGGGTGCGCACGGTGAGCGAGCTGCTGCGCCACATGGCGTCGGCGACGATGCTGCACTTCGATTTCCATCGCGACCGCCGGGTGACGACGCTCGCGGGCTACGATTTCGGCGCAATGATGGGCCGCATGCACGGCGAGGCGTCGAAGCCGCGCTCGAAGGACGAGATCATCGCCCTGCTCGAGCAGACGGGCGAGGAGTTCGCGAGCTGGGTCGAGTCGCTGTCGCCGGAGTTCCTGGACGAGACCTTCACCGACCCGATGGGTCAGAATCCGAAGAGCCGTCAGGAGCAGATCATGGGCGCCAAGGAACACGAGATGCACCATCGCGGACAGCTGATGCTGATCCAGCGGATGCTCGGCATCACGCCGCACCTGACGCGCCAGATGCAGGAACGGGCGGCGGCCCGGGCCGCGGCCACCGCCGGCGCCTGAACATTCGACCCCGGCTGAGCGTAAGAGAGAGAGGATGAGCAACGAATCCCGCGCCAGCCAGTGGCTCTCGAGCAACCTCGCCGCGATCGGATCGGCCGCCGTGCTGACCGTATACGCGGCGGGGTATGCTCGCACCAAGCCTGCCGCCGACCTCCTCGCCCAGGAGTCGGAGCGTCGCCGTCCGAACGCCCGCCCGACGCCGGCGACGACGTCGGGTCAGGTCGGACCCGAGGTTTCCCGTCAGCCGGGGGCGATCGCCGCGGGACCGGCCTCGGCGCCCGCTGCGCCGACCACCGCGACGACCGTCGCCACCGCGCCGGAACCGTCCGCGTCGCCCAAGGTCAGCGAGCCGACGGCCGCCTCGACGAAGGCTCCGGCGCCGGCCACGGCGACACCCACATCGACGACGAGCGCTTCCGCACCGACGACGTCGGTCGCGACGTCGGTCGCGACGGCGACCGCGCCGGGCACGACGCCCGCCCCCGCGCCCGCACCAACGAGCGCGCCTGCGGCTCCCGCACAGTCGGCGCCGGCACCCGCTCCGACGCAGGCCGCGCCCGCCTCCGCCCCGACGCTCGCGTCCGCCGCGGACACGTCGACGCGCGTCGGCTACAAGGACGGC
>CBHWBX010000571.1:0-2476 GCA_966111935.1 uncultured Gemmatimonadaceae bacterium | reverse complement strand
AGGAGGGAAAACTGTCTCGGGTCTTAACCTACTCCCCGCCGGTCCGTCCGGAATGGCTCGAAGATTAAGAGTCGATGAAGCCGCTGTGAGAATCGGCTATCGCACTATTCGGCCGACGGTTCCGGTTTCGCGGCGTGCGACGCCTCGCCGTCGGCGTCGGCCGGTGCATGCACGATCGGGAGCGTCACCGTGAACAGGCTTCCCCGCCCCAGACGCGATTGCACGGTGATCGTGCCGCCGTGCGCCTGCACGATCCATTGCGAGATCGCGAGCCCGAGACCGAAGCCGCCGCGTTCCGATGCACGCGACCGCACGCGGTCGGCGCGCCAGAAGCGATCGAAGACGTGCGGCAGATCGTTCGCGGCGATGCCGATCCCGGTGTCCCGCACGGCGATCGCGATCTCGTCGTCGCCGCGGCGCGTGACCGCGACCTCGACCCGCCCGCCGCGCGGCGTGTACTTGATCGCGTTGGTGACGAGGTTCAGAAAGAGCTGCCGCAGGCGCGTGCGGTCGCCCATCACGACGCCGTTCTCCAGGGCCGCGAGCGAGAGCGCGAGCCCCGCGTCCTCGCCGAGGATGACGGCGGTCTCGTAGACCTCGCGCATCAGCGGCTCGAGCTCGATCGGCTCGCGATAGATGTCGAAGCGCCCTTCGTCGGCGCGGGCGAGCGTGAGCAGACTGTTGACGAGATCCGACATCCGCGCCGTTTCCTGGAGCGCCTCCTCGAGCGCGACCATCCGCTCGGCGCGGTTGGTGTTCGGATGCATCGCGCGCTCGACGTCGGCGCGCAGCACGGTGAGCGGCGTCTTGAGCTCGTGGCTCGCGTCGGCGGTGAAGCGTCGCAGCGCGGCGAAGGAGTTCTCCAGGCGCGTGAGCATCGCGTTCACGGTGAGGCTCAGGCGCGCCAGCTCGTCGTTGCTCGCGTCCGCGGGCAGGCGCCGATGGAGGCTTCGCCCGTCGGTGATCGCCTCGACCTCGTTGATGAGCTGATCGACGGGGCGGAAAGTGCTGCCGACGACGAAGTATGCGGCGGTCACCGAGAGGATGAAGATGACCGGCATGACGACGATCAGCGTTCCGGCGAGCAGCGGCGCGGACAGCTCGGCGAAGGTCGTCGGCAGCGCGACGACGACCCGCGACAGGTTCGGCACGGAGACGTTGGCCGTCGGCACGCGATCGGACAGCATGAACAACCGGATCGAGTCGTTGCGGACGCTGAACTTCGCGCCTTCGACGCCGGGGTTGAGCCGCCGCGCCGTGCTGACGAGCGTATCGCGCTCCTCGGGCTTCAGATCGTCGAAGGCCGGCGAGGCGTAGAGCAGGCTGTCCTGGGTCGTGAAGACGAGCGAGTAGCCGCCGAACCGCGCGAGCATCTCCGTGAGGACGCCGGTCGGGCGAATCGCCGGCGGACGCGTCGACGTGTCGACCGTCGTGAGCGGATGCCCGGGCACCTGCTGCTCGGAGCGGATCGCCCAGGTGATGGCGCGCGCCGTCGTGAGCGTCTGCGAAAAGAGATCGTCGTTCGCCTGGCTGCGGCGCTCGAACCAGAGCGCGGCGGTGAACGCCGTGATCGTGCAGATGAGCAGCAGCGTGTAGGAGACGGTGAGACGGCCGCGCGTAGACATTCGGGCCGCCGCTCTAGTCCTTGATCATGTAGCCGACGCCGCGCACCGTCGTGATGAGCTTCTTCGCGTGCTTGGCGTCGATCTTCTTGCGCAGGTGGTTGATCACGACGTCGACGATGTTCGTGCCGGGGTCGAAGTGATAGCCCCACGCGTACTCGGTGATGAGCGTGCGGCTCATCACGCGTCCCTGATGACGCATCAGATACTCGAGCACCGTGAACTCCTTCGGCGTGAGATCGATCAGCTCACCATGGCGGCGCACCTCGCGCGTCGACTGATCGAGCACGAGGTCGGCGACGTTGAGCGTCTGCGAGGCGAGCGCGCGCGGCCGCCGCGCCAGCGCTTCGACGCGCGCGAGGAGCTCCTCGAAGGCGAAGGGCTTCGTGACGTAGTCGTCGGCACCGGCGCGCAGCGCGGTGACTTTCGCATCGACGGCGTCCTGCGCCGTCAGCACGAGCACCGGCCGCTCGAAGCCGCGGGCGCGGAACGCGTGCAGCACCTCGAGTCCCGACTTCCCCGGCAAGCGCATGTCGAGGATGATGAGATCGTACGCCTCGGACCCGGCGCGCGCTTCCCCTTCCTCGCCGTCGGCGACGAGATCCACGGACCACCGCTGCTCCTCGAGCCCCCGCTTGACGTACTGCCCGACGGTGGGATCGTCTTCGATCACGAGTATGCGCATGGAGGGGAAGGTATTGGATTACGGTTGGTTCGGGAGGGCTTTCGGGTTGCGGGGCGCGGGGTTCGGGTTTCGGGAAGGTGTGCGACGCCTGAGGCGTCGCTTGGTTCAGTGCGTCGATGTTGCTAATCAAGCGGGGGGGCGCCCCCCCCGGCCCCCCCCACAAAACCCC
>CBHWBX010000570.1:0-2476 GCA_966111935.1 uncultured Gemmatimonadaceae bacterium | reverse complement strand
GTGATCACCGAATCACAGGCCGCGTCACATGCCGCGACGCTTCAGCGTGTCGACGGCGTCGAAGAGCTGATCGAACGACTCGACGACGAACAGCACGTCCTGGAACCGATCGATCTCGAACGGCTGCGCGAGCACGGCGTCGAGCTGGAACGGACGCCGATCGCACTTGGGGCCGAGGGCATTCTCGGCGTCGCCCTGCGAGGAGATCAGTCCGCTGCCGTAGACCTTCACGCCGCCGCGCTCCTGCACCAGCCCGAACTCCACGGTGAACCAGAAGAGGCGCGCCATCGCCGTCGTCTGCTCGTCGTTCTTCGCCGCGGCCGCGAGCTCGCCGAACTGCTGCAGGAAATCGGCGAACACCGGATCGGAGTGCAGCGGCACGTGGCCGAAGACGTCGTGGAAGATGTCCGGCTCCGGCAGGTAGTCGAGCTGCTCGCGCGAGCGCACGAACAGCGTCGTCGGGAAGCGGCGCGCGGCGAGGCAGCGGAAGAACTGCGCGGCGGGGATGAACCCCTGCACGCCGACGGCCGCCCAACCCGTGCGCGCGGCGAGACGGCGATTGACGTCGGCCAGATCCGGCACGCGATCCGGCTCGAGTCCAATGCGCTCGGCACCCTTGAGGTACACATCGCTCGCGGTGTCGCGGAGCGTGTTCATGCGCCGTTCGAAGAGGATGCGCCAGACGTCGTGATCCTCGGCGGTGTAGCGCGCGTAGTTCTGGGTAATGAACTCGGGGAGCGCGGCGAGCGGGGAATGGTCGACGGTTGCGGCGTGGTCGGACATGAGGGAAAGTGCTGATCGGTGGACAAACAAAAACGGCCCGGATCATATCCGGGCCGTGAGGAGGGATCTGCCAGCGAGCGCTGCTACACCGCGAACGCCAATCCCCCACGACCCGAGTTGCGGGCGCGGTAATAATAGGCGCGGTAATAGCTGCGGCTGGCGGTCATTGTATAATGTATAAAGTCTTGCCGGCCGGACGTCAAGCGTCTGCCGTGTAAAGCTCGTAAATCAAGCCGGGACACGCAGTTCCGCGGGCGGATCGATCCGCTCGATGTCCTGCACAATCCGCCGGGCTTCGAAATCGAGCGGCGTCGCCGGCGCCGGACGGGTGATCGTCGGGTTCTCGATCCGATGCGTCATCTCGTGGAAGCCGCGGGCGACGGAGATCCGCATCGCGCGGTCCCCATAGTCTCCGGCATGGTCCCGCCGACCGAGGATCAGATTGGCGTCACGCAGGTCCAGGAGGGCGGACACGAGCACGTACTCCCACGCCGCCCCGGCGCTCCGCTCGAGGTAGCGCGACGCCGCGTTCACGACCTCGACGTTGCCAAGTCGTGCCGCCGACAGCGCGACGCCGCCGAGGGCAGGGAAGAGGGTATCGGGAAAGCTCGCGCGTGCGACGGCGCAGGCGAAGCAGTGGAGCGACGCGCGATACTCGCCGCGATCGTGGAGCGCCTGTCCGATGTTCACGAGGACCATCGCCTCGAGCTGTGGATCGCCGCCGGCGAGACGATAGGCGACCCATCCCTCGCGCATCGCGACGTTCCATTCGCGCGCCAGCGACGCGCAGGTCATGAGGCTGATGTGCGCGCGAAAGCCGGGCTCCTTGCATCCGTTGTCGTCAGCGACGAGCGCCGAGCCTGTGAACCAGCGCCGGGCTGCCGGATAGTTGCCTCGCGCCTGCGCGATCAACCCGTAGCCGAGCCACGCCCGCGCCGTGAGCTCCGGCTCGGCGTGCCGGCGGCCGAGTGCCTCGATCTCGATGTAAAGGGCGTTGCCCTGTTCGAACTCGCCGAGCTTGCAGACGACGTTCGCGCGCTGGCTCAGAATGCGTCCCGTCTCGACGATGTTCGACGACGGGATGATGCGCTCGAGCAGCGCGAGCCACGCCACCGAGAGATTGAGCGCGCCCGACCGCTCGATGACGCGGGCGATGCGCAGCCCGGAGTCGCAGGCGGTCAGCTCGTCGCCCAGGGCCAGATGGCGCGCGAGCTCTCGCGCGAGGCGTGGCCGATCGCTCGGCAGAGCGTCGGCGTAGCGCTGGAGCGCGAGCGACGCGGCGAGCCACTCGCCGTCGTCGGGCCCGAACGTCTCCGTGGGAGCGAGCCGGGCGACGTCACGGCGATATGCCTCGAGGGGTGGGTACGTCGGTACCATCGGCACAAAATACGGCAAATCGTAAACGGACGGAGCCCGGCGTTGGGCAAAATCGGACGTCTCTCCTATATAGAAGTGTATACCATTGGGTCTAAATGATTTGGTCCCAGTGAGTTGCGCGACATGCACCTCTCGCGAATTCGATGTGACGCGGATTACATTAAGCCGGCCATAATACTCTCGATGACGGCCGCGATCGTCACACCTCGGTTCTCGATCGTTTCACTGTCAGCGCCCGCTCCGCCGAAGGTAGGGAATTGCGTCGTTTCGCCGCCCTGTGCGTAGTTGCACTGGCCGCGTGTTCGGATGGGTCGCA
>CBHWBX010000569.1:0-2488 GCA_966111935.1 uncultured Gemmatimonadaceae bacterium | reverse complement strand
GGGATTCACAAGGTCGGCGGCGACGTCGGGAAGGCGGCCAAGAAGGTGAGCGGCGCGAGCAAGAAGACGGGCGCGCACGCGAAGCACACCGTCAAGCACGCCAAGGCGGCGGCGCACGCCGACCTCACCAAGGCGGGGAAGGACGCCAAGGAGACGGCGAAGACGCCGCAACGGTAGACCAAAGGGCGGTTGCGGCGCGCTGTGTGACTCGTCACAGTATTCGTAACAGCAGTCGCGCCAGGAGAAGCTGTGTCGAACGCGCCGCAGTCCGCCCAATTGGTTTGCAATCACGAACGCCGTCCGGGAACGACGGTGTGTCTGCATTGCCGTCACGCCGAGCGCATCGCCGCCGGGGAGCGTCGGAACAAGCTCCTCCTGCGTGGCAGTGCGCTCGCGATCGTGCTGGTGGTCGCCGGCGCCACGGCCTGGATGAGCGCGAGCGCCCTTCGCGGCCGCTTCAGTGCCGAGAAGAGGGACGCCGAGCCGGCGCAGCTCGTCGCGTCCGCGGCGTCGACCACTCCGACGAACGACGCCGCCCACACCGCGCCGACGGTCGCCGCGAATGCTCCGGCAACCGTTGCCCCGAGTCCGGGCGCCCCGCCGCAGCAGCCGATCGCGCAGCAGGGCATCTCGGCCCATCCCCCGCTCGTCCCGGTGGTCGCGGCCGGTGAATCGAAGCTCGGCGACGGCATCACCGTGCTGCGCACCGATAGCGTGGTGACGCTCTCGTTCGACACGCCGATGCTGCGCACTCGGCGGCCGGACAAGTTCGAGGCCTTCCTGCGCACGACGCTCCCCCGAGTCTACGGGCCGGCGATCGACTCCTCGCTGGCGAAGATCCCCGAGGGCGCTCTCGCCGGACAGGGCAACCTGCTGTACGACCTTCCGACGCGCGGCATCCACATCCCGGTCTCGGCGACCTGGAAGCTCGACGTGTTCCCGGAGATTCGTCCCGGCCAGGATGGCCCGCTCGTCATCCGCTACCGCGCGTCGCTGTCGCCGAATTCGTAGACCGTCATCCTGACGGCTATTTGGAAATGCCTGCGCTCAGCAGGTTGACCATCAGCCGGAGCGCCCCCGGCACGCCACCGCCGATCTGTTCATCGAGCGTGAGGGTGGTGTAGACGATCGTTCCCTTCCCGACGCGCGCGAGCAGGATGGAGTTGCTGTTCTCCTTCGCGTCCGGGTCGTGGATCTCGACGACTTTGGTGTAGCGCGGATCGACGGTCGTCGGGACGTCCTGGGCGCGGGCCATGATCCACTCGCTCCAGTCGTCCGGCGTGATCTTGTTCGGCCAATTGAGGACGCGCGCCGCCGGGTCGAGGAATTTCACGGGGGCGTCGGCGCGGCCGACCTGCTCGGGGACCTTCGCGACGGTGATCGGCCAGGGCATCAGCGCCGACGACGCGGTCGCGGCGGTGCCGCGCTCGATGACGAGCGTCCCGCCATTGCGCACGAACTGCACGAGCCGCCCCGTCTGCGCCGCGAGCTCGGGGTATTTCTCGAGAGCGTGCGCGGCGAGGACGATCGTCGAGACCTGTGAGAGATTCACGGTGAGCAGTACCTCCGGCGCGACCTCGCGCGCCTGGACGCCGACCTCCTGCAACGCCGAGCGAACGTCGTCGGCGCCTTCGGGGACGTAGAGCACCGTGAGATTCGGCGGGATCACGACGTCGACCGCCTGGAGCCAGACACCGGAAGTGCGGAAGATCCGCACCGGCGCGAGGTAGTCGCGCTCGATGAGCTGAAAGCCGTCCTGATTGGTGACGCCATTCGCGTCGGTGCCCCAGATGCCGAACGGCAGCCGGCGCGCCTTGGTGAACGTGCCGCGAATCGGCACGGCGAAGTCGCGCTGCTCGCGCGGCTCGAGATGGATCTCCTTCGGGATCGCGTCGACGATCACGCCCGGGGGCGCGAGCTTGCCGATGCCGAGTGTCTTTGGCAGGTCGGTGTTCGATTTCACGCCGACGCGCAGCACGCGCGAGAACGGCTTGTTCACCGCGGCCCACTGGAGGGAGCGCGGAAAGCGGAACGTGACGTCGTTCACGCCGACGAGCTCACGGTACTGGAGGCCGAGTCGCGGGTCGGTCGTGCGGTAGAGCGCCGGGCCGACGCTCGTCGCGAGCGTCGCGCCGTCGACGTCGAGCAGGATGCGCACGTCGCTGGCGCGCCGGATCTCTTCGGGGATCGCCGGACCGGGCGCGGTGAGCGAGGTCGGGAGCTGCTCGCCGCGCGCAATGCCGTCGAGCGGCGAGCCGAGGTCGTCGTACCGTTCGGCGGTCCGCTGCGTGATCCACCACGGACGCGCGGACTCGAGCTCGTGAACCCGCGTGACGATCCTCAGCGTGCTGTCCGGCGCGAGGACCACCGCGTGGCCCGGTCGGGGCTGCGGCGGGTCGACGGCACCCTGCATGTCGATCGAGAACACGGCGAACGGCCGCACGCCGCGATTAGAGATCGTGACCTCGACGCTCGCCGGATCGCTCTT
>CBHWBX010000568.1:0-2516 GCA_966111935.1 uncultured Gemmatimonadaceae bacterium | reverse complement strand
GGGCGAGCTTCCACCAGCCGAGCGCCTCGATGGCGAGGTAGGCGATCGCACGATCCTGCTTCTGGAGGTACTGTCCCGCCCCCGGCAGGATGGCCGACGCCACCGGCGCGAATCCCGGCGGCACTCGGCGGGCAACGCCTGCGCGGAGCTCGTCCGCCTGTTGGGCGCCGAGAGCTATCGCCGTGGCGACGAGCAGGAGAAAGGCTCCGCGCAGCGGCATCAGAAGGCGTAGTGCAGCGTCAGGAAGGTCGGGCGGACGCCGAGCCCACCGGCATCGGTCACCATCTGTGCAATGTCGACCTTGAGCTTTCCGCTGCCAACCCCGAAGCCCAGGGTCGCGCCGGTGATCTCGTCGGCGCCGTTCACGACATATCCCGCGCGCGCGTGATACCGCTCCATGTACGACAGCTCGGCACCGACCCGCAGGCCAAGTGACGTCGCGTTGTGCAGGCGGGCGACCACGTCGCTCGCCACGCGCAACCGGACGTCGGGCGCGCTCGGGATCTTCGGCGCAATGAGCACCCCGAAATCGGCGCGCGCAGGCAGCGGATCGGCCTGGGGCGAATCGATGATCTGGAGTCGCATTCCGAGATTCCGCAGCCCCGCACCGACGACGATCGTCGTATCCGACGTGACGTAGTACTGGGCGCCGAGATCGACCGCGGTCGTCTTCGGCTGGCCATCGATGGGCGACGAGTTAAAGTCGGGATTGCAGTTCCCCGTACAGCCGGCGCCGAGCAGAAGCTCCTTGATCGTGAAGCCGACGGCGAGGCGCCGCGTGAGCGTCGTCGAGAACGTCGCGCCGAGGATCTTGCTCGTTGGGACGAGAACGCCCGTGGAATCGCCGGCGCGGTCGTTCGCCGTGATCGCGCCGTAGTTGATGTACCGGAGCGAGAGCGCGATCACACCCACCGGCGCGATCGGATACAGTATGGCGACGCCGACGTCCGCCTCCGCGCCCGCGCCCCCGGTGTTGTTGCGCGCGTTGAACGACGCCTCGCGGACGCCGCGCGCGGCGAGCCCCGGGTTGCTCCACAGCCCCTCGATCGGTGAGCCGCCGGCAACCATCGTCTGCCCCATGCCCACGGAGCGCGCGCCGATCGGATGCGCGAAGTCGAGCGCGCCCTCGATGCCGACGCCGGATTGCGCCGCCGCGCGTCCGCTCAGCGCGAGCAGCGCGACGCCGCACGACAGAAACGCGCGACGCACGTTAGAGGCGCGTCGCCTCGTCGATGAGCATGATCGGAATGCCGTCGCGGATCGGATACCGCAGCTTACACGCGGGGCAATCGAGGGCCGACTCGGCTTCGCGATACTGGAGCTCCCCTTTGCATTTCGGACAAACGAGAATGGCCAGCAACTGTGGCGACAGACTCATGACGACTGTTCCTCGGGAAGTTTGTAACCGAACCGGTTGAGCGCGTGGACGTTGCGGCGCCAATTGGCGAGGACTTTGACCCAGAGGTCGAGGTATACCGGGCCACCGACGAGCTTCTCGATCTTGGCTCGCGCCACTCGTCCGATCTCACGCACGCGCTGTCCGCCGGCGCCGATGAGGATGCGCTTCTGGCTGTCGCGCTCGACGTGGAGAACCGCTCGAATGTACACCGGTGACTGCCCTTCCCGAAACTCCTCGATCTCGCAGGCGATGCTGTACGGCACCTCGTCGTCGAGCTGCTCGAGCGCCGTCTCGCGAATCAGCTCTCCGACGAAAAAGCGCAGCGTCTGGGTGCTGATGTCGTCCTCGGGATAGAGGAACGGACTCTCGGGGAGCATCGCCCCGAGACGTGTCAGCAGCTGCTCGACGCCCGTCCCTCGCGCCGCGGAGAGCCAGGCGGCCTCCGGGTACTTGGCCCCGAGCTCCTCGCGCTGACCGCGCGTCAGGAGATCGCTCTTGTTGAACGCGAGGACGACCGGCGCCTTCGGTTCGCGCTCGAGCCCTGCGACCGTCACGAGCGGCTCCGGATCATGCTCGGTGGCATCGACCAGATACAGCACCACGTCTGCATCCTCGAGCGCCGCGAGCGCCGTCCCGCGCAGCGCCTTCTGGAGCGCGTAGCGCGGATTGAGCAGCCCCGGGGTGTCGAGGATGATCATCTGGGTGTCGTCGGTCGTGTGAATGCCGACGATCCGGTCGCGCGTCGACTGTGGCTTTGGGCTCACGATGCTGAGCTTTTCGCCGACGATGCGATTGAGGAGCGTGGACTTGCCGGCGTTCGGCTTTCCAACGACGGTGAGGATGCCTGCGCGAGTCATTGCGCCGAAAGCTAGCCGAGCGTCGCGGTCAAAGGACAGGCACCCGCGGGACAAAGAACTCCAACACACGGACTGCGGACGGCGCAGGGAGGCGGAGAACGCTGAGGACCAGCGTTAGAGAACACTCTTCAAGGATGTCTCTCGCTCCCGCTTCCCGATCCCCGATCCCCGATCCCCATAAACGAGACATGCCCCCACATACCAAGATCTGGGGGCCTGTTCAGGGGTGGCGGCGCCCGCCGACACACCCCCGCGCTAGC
>CBHWBX010000567.1:0-2525 GCA_966111935.1 uncultured Gemmatimonadaceae bacterium | reverse complement strand
GTCGCACCGCTCCGCCTCGCCGACGTGTACGCCGAAGTGGTGAAACGCAGTCCACGGATCGAGGCCGCCCGTCAACGGGCGCGTGCCGTCGAGGCACGTGTGCCGGGGACCAGGCGCCTTCCAGATCCGCGGGCGCAGCTGGGCTTCATGAACTATGGCGTGCCGTCGCTGCGGCCCATGGAGACGCTGGGTATGAACCAGTTGCAGATCACCCAAATGCTGCCACTCAGCGGCAAGCTTGCGGCGGCAGGTCGCGCCGCGGACGCGCAGGCGGCGTCGGAGCGTTCGCGCGCGACCGATACCCGGTGGGAGCAGCGGGCGAGCGCGGCGGCCGCCTTCTACGATCTCTATCAACTTGATCGCTCCATCGAGGTCGCGAAGGAGTCGCGCCGACTGATGCAGGACCTCTCGAGCATTTCGGAGAGCATGTACCGCGTCGGCGAGGGACGGCAAGCGGATGTGCTGCGCGCGCAGGTGGAGGTGGCGCGCATGGATGAGGAAATCATCCGCATGCGCGCCATGCGCGAGGGCGCCTCCGCGCGTCTCGCCGCGCTCCTCGATCGCCCGGCCGGGCCGGCGCTCCCGTCGGTTCAACTCCCTGTCTATCCGGCGATTCTGCCGCGCGTCGATTCACTCCAACAGGCGGCGGCGGTCAGTCGACCGATGATCCAATCGGGAGAGCAGGACGTGAAGGCAGCGGAGGCGTCCGAACAGCTCGCCAGAAAGGAAATCTGGCCGGACCTCGAGATCGGCGTGCAATACGGGCAACGGCGCGCGATCACCGGGTCCGATCCGACGGCGATGTCCACGGGAACCGATCGCATGGCGAGCCTTATGCTGGGCGCGTCGGTCCCGATCTTCGCGCGCAGTCGGCAATTCAAGATGCGCGAAGAGTCCGTGGCCATGCGACGCATGGCCAGCGCCGATCTTGCGGCCATGCGCGCGGACACTCGTGGGCGCGTTGCCGAGGCGTTCGCCGAGCTGTCGCGTGCCCGCGCGCTGCAGCTGCTCTATCGCACCACGATCCTGCCGCAGGCGGAGGCGAGTGTCACGTCGTCGCTCTCGGCGTATCGTGTCGGCTCCGTGCCGTTTATGACTGTGCTCGATAGCCGCACGACGGTGAACCGGTTCCAACAAGAACTGGCGGTATTGGAAGCGGACGAAGGGCGTGCATGGGCCGAGCTGGAGATGCTGATTGGCGCGTCGCTCGTCGATGCGACGTCGGAATCGCCCGAGGGCCGAACCCCACCACCCGCGCCCACGTCACCTGATGCGCCCCCTCATTCTTCCATTTCGCGCGACGCATCGCGCCGAGGCCTCCGCTGATGTCATCCCCCATTGAAACCTCTCCCTTCGAGGCGCCAACGCGTCACCCCGGACGTCGCCGACTCGGAATGATCGTTGGGACGACGCTGCTGCTCGCTGGCGCGTTCGGCGGTGTGTACTTCGCCACCCGGAAGTCCTCGAGTGCATCGGCCATGTCAGCCGCGCACAATCACGGCGTCGCAGCACCGACGAGTGAGGCCGGTCCCGTCATGTTGAGTCGAGACGGTGCCGATCGCATCGGCGTTACGTTTGCGGCGGTCACACAGGCGCCACTCGTGCGTGAACTGCGGGCCGTTGGCGTCGTCAGCTACGACGAGACGCGCGTCAAGGTGATTGCGCCCAAGATCGACGGCTGGGTCGAGCAGTTGTATCTCAACGTCACCGGCCAGCCGGTGCGGCGCGGGGATCCCTTGTTCACGATTTACGCGCCGATGCTCGTTACCGCGCAGGAGGAGCTGCTGCTCGCCCGACGTCTCGCCGCTGATGTGCAGAACGGATCCCCTGAGGCACGTCGTTCTGCCAACGACCTGGTCGCCTCAGCGCGTCGTCGCCTGACGTATTGGGATATTCCGACAGAAGATATCGACGCCATCGAAACGAGCGCGCAGTCGCGTCGGACACTGACGCTTCGATCCCCGATCGATGGCTTCGTGGTCGACAAACCCGTGCTTAGCGGTCAACGGATCATGGCTGGCGACGCGGTCTATCGCATCGCAGACCTCAGCATCGTCTGGGTGGAAGGGGAAATCTACGAGCAGTACGCACCCCTCGCTCGCGTAGGCGCACCGATCACTTTGGAATTTTCGGCCTTACCGGGCGGGCGACGGTCGGGGCGCGTCGCGTATGTGTATCCGACCGTGAATCAGGACACGCGCACCTTGCGGGTCCGGGTGGCTCTGCCGAACGGCGGCGCCGAGCTGAAGCCCGGCATGTACGCGACAATCGTCCTCAAGAGTTCGAGTGACCGGCCGGTGTTGACGGTTCCCCGGTCTGCCGTTATCGCGACCGGCCGACGCGTGCTGGTGTTTGTTCGCGCAAACGACGGTGCGCTGGTGCCGCGCGACGTCATGATCGGCGATGCGTCCGATGATCGTGTTGTTGTGCTCTCAGGGCTTGCCGCCGGCGATACCGTGGTCGCGTCGGCGACCTTCCTCGTGGACGCCGAGTCGAACCTCGGCAAGGCGGCCGGCGGCATGGGT
>CBHWBX010000566.1:0-2532 GCA_966111935.1 uncultured Gemmatimonadaceae bacterium | reverse complement strand
CGCGACGCGGCGACGATGGCCGTCGGTTGCCGAGCCACGACTTCGAGCGCGAAGCTCGGCCCCGAGATCGCGACCACCGCGCGCCCCGGCACTTCCTCTTCGATCACCGTCGTCATGAGCGACAGCGTGCCGCGCTCGATACCCTTCGTCGCGACGGCGAGAAGCGCGTTCGGCATGACGTACGCGCTGCCCGCCTTCGCGACGCGGCGCAGGTGATTCGACGGCGCGGCGTAGACCACGAGCTCGGCGCCCTCCAGCACCGCGCGATGATCCGTCGACGCGCGCAGCGACGACGACAGCCGCGCGCCGGCGAGAAAGCGATTCTCGCTGCGTTCATTGATCGATTCGACGACGTCCGGCTCGAACGCCCAAAGCATCGTCTGATGCCCGTTGCTCGCCAGCAGGTCGGCGAGTGCCGTGCCCCATGCCCCGCCGCCGACGACGGCGCAGCGCATCAGCGCGCGCCTCCCTTGCCCTTCTTTCCGAAACGGTGCTCCTCACCCGCACGGAGCCGCGCGATGTTCGCGCGATGCGTCCAGAACACGAAGGCGGCAACGAGAATGCTGATCGCGAACAATGGCGAGCGCGTCCCGACGGTGACGGCGAGCAGGATCGGCAGGGCGACGGCGCTCGTCAGCGAGCCGAGGGAGACGTAGCCGCTGATCAGCAGCACCGCCGCGAACACGAGCAGCGTGAGCAGAGTCTGAAGCGGCGCGAGCGCGAGGAAGACGCCCGCAGCCGTCGCCACGCCCTTCCCTCCCTTCCCGAACTTCAGGTAGATCGGCCGCACGTGCCCGACGATCGCGGCAACGCCGCAGAGGATCGCGAACACCACCGGATCGTGCATCGGCGCGTTGGCGGCGGAAATGACGCGCGGGAAGAAGTAGACCGGCAACGCACCCTTCGCCATGTCGAACGCGAACACGGCGAGGCCGATCTTCGTTCCGAGAACTCGAATGACGTTCGTCGCGCCGAGATTGCCCGAGCCGTGCTTGCGGAGATCGACGCCCTTCGCCTTGCCGGCGATGTACGCCGCCGGGATGGACCCGAGCAGATACGACACGAGAATCGCGCCTGCCGCGGCCCCGGTCATCAACTCTTGCGACGCATGACGATCCGCAGCGGATTCCCGGTAAAGCCCCAGAATGACCGGAACCCGTTGTGCAGATACCGAATGTAGTGCTCTTCGACGAGGTCCGGCGCGTTGCCGAATACCGCGATCGTCGGAGGATCGGTCTCGACCTGCGTGGCGTAGTTGAGTCGCACTTCACGCCCCGCCGCCTGCGGCGGCTGCCGTCGCGCGACCAGCTCGCCCAGCTTCTCGTTGACTTCCGAGGTGCTGATGCGCTTCGCGCGCTCCGCTTCGACCTCGAGCAGGATCTCCATGATCCGGTTCACGCGCTGGCCGGTGAGCGCCGACGTGAACAGGAACGGCACGAACTTGAGGAACGGCGCTTTCTCCCCCGCCGCCTTCTCGTACTTCGCGGTCGCCTTGTCGTCCTTCTCGGCGAGGTCCCACTTGTTGACGACGATGATCAGCCCGCGCCCCGCGTCCCACGCGAGCGCGGCGATCTTGAGATCCTGGTTCTGGATCTCGCCTTCCGTCGCGTCGACCATGAGGATGCAGACGTCGGCGCGCTCGATCGCGCGCCCGGTGCGCAGCGACGACGAGCACACGATGCCGTCGGCGATCATGCGCTGGCCCCGCAGACCCGCCCGGTCCACCAACACCAACGAACGGCCGTGATACTTCATCGGCGTGTCGATCGAGTCCCGCGTCGTACCCGCGACGTCGGAGACGACGAGACGGTTCTCGCCGAGCAGACGATTCACGAACGACGACTTGCCGACGTTCGGACGGCCGATCACGGCGACGCGCATCGCATCGCTCGCCTCCGGCGCCGCCTCGGGCAGCCGCTTCACGACCTCGTCGAGCAGATCGCCGGAGCCCTTGCCGTTCACCGCCGAGACGGGGAACACCTCGGGCACGCCGACTTGATAGAACTCGTAATAGTCCGCAGTCCGCGGATCGTCGACCTTGTTCGCGACGAGCATCCACGGCTTTTGCGAGTTGCGAAGCATCTCGGCGACGTGCGCGTCCGACGGGTGCAGGCCGACGCGCGCGTCGACGACGAACAGCAGCAGATCGGCCTCGCCGATCGCTTCATCGACCTGGCGGCGGATCTCCTTGTCCATCGGCGTGTGCGGATCGTCGGCGATGCCGCCGGTGTCGACGAGATAGAACGCGCGGCCGTTCCAGTCGGTCTCGGCGAAGTGACGGTCACGCGTCGTCCCCGCCTCTTCCGAGACGATCGCGGTGTCTTCGCCGACGATACGATTGAAAAGTGCGGACTTGCCGACATTCGGACGTCCGATCAGTGCGACGACCGGAATGCTCACGCCGCCTCCGCGTGGGTGGGCTCGCCTTCGTGCACGAGAACGTCGATGAAGTCGTAGGACGGATAGACGGGCATGGGCAGCTGCTCGCGCAGCGCGATGAACGGCTCGTCGTCGAGGAAGACGCCGTAGTCG
>CBHWBX010000565.1:0-2558 GCA_966111935.1 uncultured Gemmatimonadaceae bacterium | reverse complement strand
TTCCCAACCGGCTCGCCCTCATCCGAGGGACGGGCCGGTGTCTTTTTCTGGAGTCCGCCATGAAGGAAATCAAGGCGCCGCAGTCGCTCTTCCCGAAGTACCAGCCCCCTCCGAACGCGAATCCCCACGAGTACGGCGCCGAGTATGGCGTGCGCCTGGCCACTCGGGTGGTCGCGATTGCCGGCGCGCTCGGCGTGCTCGGAGGCATCGGCACCTTCTTCGGCTTCCGACTCGTCGGGCCGAAACAACTCGGCGACCGCGTCACACTCGTCGAGTCCGGCCTCAAAGTGCTTGGCGATTCCGTCACGAATGTGGCGAAGCGCGGGAATGCGCTTGACGAGGCGATCAACGCGAACCTCTACATCTCCTGCAAGACGCTCGCGCGTGTTCAGCCGGACGCCATTCCGCCGCAGCAATGCGTGGGCGTCGACAAGGACAAGGGGGCTTCGCGATGAGACTCCATCAACTGATCGAGGACGAACGCCGCAAGCTCTCGGCGTCGCGCGTGGGGCTTTGGTCGACGATGGCACTCGCGCTCATCACGATCGCGGTCGACGTCTACGTCGTGCTCTCGGGCGGCAAGGTGTTCGTGCCGAACACGGTGTACGCGCTTGAGGGCACGATGTTCACGGCGTTCGCGGCGTGGGCGGCGGGGCCGCGCATCGCGCAGTACCTCGGCCCGCAGGTCGGCGCGATCGCGAGCGGCATCGCGTCGGCGGTGCGGGACGCGCGTCTCCCGAGCCGGAACGACGACGAGCGCGGGGATCCACAATGAGCACCGCGCTCGAGTTGATCACGCCGATCAAGATTCTCGGCTCGCCGCATTGCTACGCGAAGAAGCCGAAAGGGGCGCGCGGTGGGGTGATGCTCCACTTCGACGACTCGTCGAACGATGAGAGCGCGGTCGAATGGTTCACGGATCCCAAATGCCACGTCGCGTACAACCGGCTCTACCTCGACAATGGCGACGTCGTGCAGATCACCACGTCGATGGAAGAGGCGGCGTATCACGCCGGCTACTGCCGGACGCCGAACGCGAACCGGTTCTTCTACGGCCTGGCGGTCGCGGCGAACGAGCACACGCCCGTCACGGTCAAGCAGTTCGAGTCGATCGCGCACGATGTTGCCGCGCTCTTCTGGCTGAACCAGTGGGCACCGAGCGAAGTGACGCGGCGCGTCGTCGGGCACGAGGACGAAGCGATCTACACTGAGAAGGAATTTCCGAAGAGCCCCAAGCTGTGGGGAAAGCTCGGTCGGAAGATCGATCCGACGGGTTTCCACCCGAACAGCCCCATCCTCTCCACCGCTGAAGTGCGGAAGCGCGTCAGCCAACTCCTCCTGAGCCTATGAACGCGAAGGGATGGTCGATCGTCGGCGGCGTGGCCGTCGCCCTCTGCGCCGCCAGCTACCTCCGTGGACATCTCGCCGGCGCCCGCGCCGAGCGTGCGAGCGCCGCCGTACGGGCGCGTGCAGATTCGCTCAAGCACAACGCGGAGCGGCTCCGTGCCGCCGCGGTCGTCGTCGATTCCACGCGCACGATCCGCGTCGCGGCCGTCGCCCGGGATTCGAGTCTGCGTGTTGCCCGCGCGCCCGTCCGCGCGAAGGTCCGAGTCCTCTCGGACAGCACGTTCGAGATCGTGAATGGGCTGCACTTTGCGATCCCCGAAGTGGTCGCCCTGATTCGCCATGACGATGCCGTCATCGCGCAGGGCGAGATCACGCAACGCGCGCAGGCGGCAGAGCTCGAGGCTCTGTATCGACGCGACACGTTGCATGTGGAACGCGAGCGACTGCAGGACGAGCAACTCGCGGACCTGAAGCCCGAGCGCTGTGGGGTTCGATGCGGCTTTGTGGCCGGGGTGACCCTGGCGATCGCAGTCACACACCCGGCTGAAGTGGCAAAGCTCGCGAGAGCCGTATGGCGCTTCGTCGCGCCGTAGCCGCGCTCAGGGTGCGCTCGCGTCGCCCAGCGTACGCATCGCGCACCAGTGGGTGCTCACGGTGCTCATCGAGTCCGACTTGTCCTCGCACAGCGTCCACGTCCGCCCCGTTCTCGTGTCGAGCAACATGACGGTCCGAGCGAGCGAGGGCGTGCCGTTCACAATCTGGAAGCGGCCAGTCTGTGCGCTGTCGAGTCGATCGAGCCGTGTGCGCATCAGAGCGAGATCCATATCCGCTCCGCGATCCGAAGGATCCGAAGGATGGCACGCGATCACCGCGCTCGCGATCGGGACGATCAGTGTCACAAATCGATGGAATCTCGCCATAAAACCCCAGCTGACGTCACCGACAGGGGACGTGAGGTTGGACAACCCGATCGGAAACATCTACTCCCAGGAGAACACCATGCGCCGTAGCATCCTGCTCCTCGCCCTTGCCGCTGCGACCGTTGCCACCGCGTGTGCCGACGTGACTGCGCCGAAGCGCGATCTCAAGCCGGATCACAGCAGGAAGGATTGGGAATGCCGCTCTGGCTACATGAGCGAGTCGGGCTACGTCTGCACGGACAGCGTCCCGACCTGACCTTCGGCTCAGGCATACTGTTCGACCCGCGGTGC
>CBHWBX010000564.1:0-2564 GCA_966111935.1 uncultured Gemmatimonadaceae bacterium | reverse complement strand
CGCTCCTCCGCGCCCACATGCACGAGAACAACGAGCTCACCGACGAAGAGCTCCAGAAGATGGACGAGGAGATCAAGGCGATCGTCCAGGACTCCTGGGACTTCGCCGATCAGAGCCCGGAGCCGCCGCTCGAAGCGCTGTTCGAAGACGTGCTCGTCGACACCACCAGCGATGCGATCACCTCGGAAGCGGTGGCAGCTGACTAAATGGGGAACTCCGACCGTAGGCGCGAAGCGCCGAAGGGAGGAGCCATCAATCAAACATGCCCGTAATCACGTATAGAGACGCCCTCAATCAGGCGCTGCGCGAAGAGATGCAGCGCGACGATCGCGTCTTCCTCATGGGCGAGGAAGTCGCCGTCTATCAGGGCGCGTACAAGGTCTCGAAGGGACTCCTCCAGGAGTTCGGCGAGATGCGTGTCGTCGACACGCCGATCACCGAGCTCGGATTCGCCGGCGTCGGCGTCGGCGCGGCCATGGTCGGCCTGCGCCCGGTCATCGAGTTCATGACCTGGAACTTCGCCGTCCTCGCGCTCGACCAGGTGCTCAACGCCGCCGCGAAGATGCTCTACATGTCCGGCGGCCAGTACAACGTGCCGATGGTCTTCCGCGGTCCGAACGGCGCCGCGCTCCAGCTCTCGGCGCAGCACTCGCAGGCGTTCGAGTCGTGGCTCGCCCACATCCCCGGCATCAAGGTCGTCACGCCGGGCACGCCGTACGACGCCAAGGGCCTCCTCAAGAGCGCCATTCGCGACGACAACCCGGTCTGCTTCCTCGAAGGCGAGATGCTCTACAACCTCAAGGGCGAAGTGCCCGAAGAGGAGTATCTCATCCCGCTCGGCAAGGCCGACCTGAAGCGCGAAGGCGACGCGTGCTCGATCATCACCAACGGCAAGATGGTGAACACGGCGATGCAGGCCGCCGATCAGCTCGCGAAGGACGGCATTCACGTCGACGTCGTCGACCTCCGCACGGTGCGCCCGATGGACGTCGACGCGATTCGCGCGTCGGTCGAGAAGACCAACCGCGCCGTCGTGCTCGAGGAAGGCTGGGAGCTCGTCGGCATCGGCGCGCAGGTGGTCGACTTCATCCAGCGCGATTGCTTCGACTCGCTCGATGCGCCGGTCATCCGCGTGCACCAGGCCGACGTTCCGATGCCGTACGCGAAGAATCTCGAGAAGGCCGCGAAGCCCGACGCCGCGAAGACGATCGCGGCCGTCCGCAAAGTCATGTACCTGGACTGATCAATGGCCACTAAAGTCTTCATGGAGGCGCTCTCTCCCACGATGGAAGAGGGCCGCCTCGTCAAATGGCTGAAGAACGAGGGCGACACCGTCAAGAACGGCGAGACGCTCGCTGAAGTCGAGACGGACAAGGCGATCATGGAGCTCGTCGCGCGCGGCGACGGCGTGCTCCGCAAGCGCTTCGTCAACGAGGGCGACGCCAAGGCCGTCGGCACGCTGATCGGCATCATCGCCGGCGCCGACGAGAACATCGACGCGCTGGTCGGTGAAGCCGGCGGCGCGAGCGCCGCCCCGGCGAAGCCCGCCGAGCAGCCGGCCGCTGCGGCCCCCGCTCCTGCGCCGGCGCCACAGCCCCAGGCGCAGCCGCAGCAGACGAACGTCGCCGCGCCGATCGCCCCGCAGCCCGCGCCGGCGCCGTCCGGCAACGGCGGTGCCGTGCGTTCCTCACCGCTCGCCCGCCGCATGGCGAGCGAGAAGGGTGTCGACCTCTCGAGCATCCAGGGCTCCGGCCCGGGTGGTCGCATCATCAAGCGCGACATCGAGAGCGCGCAGGCCGCCCCTGTCGGTGGCGCCGTTTCTCCCGTTTCCCGTATCTCGACTCCCGGATCCGACTTTCAGGATGTCGCGCTCACGCAGATCCGCAAGACGATCGCGAAGCGCCTCTCCGAGTCGATCGGTCCGATCCCGACCTTCTACCTCACCGCCGAGTTCGACCTCACGCGCGTCACCGAGATGCGCGCGGCGATGGCCGAGATGGGCGACGAGTTCAGGGTCTCGATCAACGACATCCTGATGAAGGCCGTCGCGACGGCGCTCGCACAACATCCGGAAGTCAACGCCCACTGGCTCGGCGACAAGATCCGCTACCACAACCGTGTGCACCTCGGCATGGCCGTGGCGACGAACGATGGCCTCATCGTTCCGGTGATCTTCGACGCCGATCAGAAGCGCATGAGCCAGATCTCCGCCGAAGCGAAGGAGCTCGCGAAGAAGGCCCGCGAGCGGAAGCTCAAGCCGGAAGAGTACACCGGCTCGACCTTCTCGATCTCGAACCTCGGCATGTTCGGCATCGATCAGTTCACCGCGATCATCAATCCGCCCGAAGTCGCGATCCTCGCGATCGGCAGCGCGACCGACAAGGTCGTCGCCGGCAAGAACGGCTTCGAGACGCGCAAGCATGTGCGCGTGACGATGAGCTGCGATCACAGAGCGGTCGATGGAGCGGTGGGTGCTGCGTTCCTGCAGACGCTCAGAAGGCTGATCGAAAACCCGCTGATGTTGGTCTACTAACGGAAAGATTTGCTGTAAGGCTCTCGGGTCG
>CBHWBX010000563.1:0-2575 GCA_966111935.1 uncultured Gemmatimonadaceae bacterium | reverse complement strand
TGCACGGCGAACGCGAAGTCGATCGGCGTCGCGCCCTTCGGCAGCTGGATGACGTCGCCGGTCGGCGTGAAGACGAAGATCTCGTCCTGATAGAGGTCGAGCTTCAGGAACTCGAGGAACTCGTCCGGCGTCTTCGCGTCCATCTGCAGCTCGAGCACCTGCCGGAACCAGGACAGATGGCGATCGAGCTCGTCGGACTTCGCGTCTTCCTTGTACCGCCAGTGCGCGGCGATGCCGTAGTCCGCCGTGCGATGCATGTCGCGCGTGCGGATCTGGACTTCGTAGAGCTGCTTTCCGGGGCCGAACACCGTCGTGTGCAGCGACTGGTAGCCGTTCGACTTCGGCTGCGCGATGTAGTCCTTGATCCGCTCCTGCACCGGCGTCCACCCGTCGTGGATGATGCCGAGCGCGTGGTAGCAGTCGGGGACCGTGTTCACGAGCACGCGGATCGCTAGGAGGTCGTAGATCTCCTCGTACGGCTTCTCGCGCTGCTTCATCTTCTTGAAGATCGACCAGAGGTGCTTCGGCCGTCCACTGACGTCGATGTCCCGGATCCCGGCCTTGTTCAGGCGCTCGGTGATCGGCTCGGCCATCTGGCGGATCAGCGACTCGCGCTCGCCGCGCTTCTGCGCGACCTTCTTGGCGAGCGCTTTATAGTCCTCTGATTCAATATGTTTAAACGCCAGGTCCTCGAGCTCCCAGCGGACCTTCGCCATACCGAACCGGTGCGCGAGCGGTGCGTAGAGGTCGCGCGTCTCCTGGGCGATCCGCCGCCGCTTCTCCGGCGGCAGGTAGTCGAGCGTCCGCATGTTGTGCAGGCGGTCGGCGAGCTTCACGATGATAACGCGCGCGTCCTTGGCGATCGAGAGCAGCAGCTTGCGGTAGCTCTCGACCTGGCGCTCCTGCGTCGAGCCGCCGCTCGGCAGCTTCGCGATCTTCGTGAGGCCGTCGACGATCTCGGCGATCGTCTTCCCGAACTCCGCCTCGACGTCCTTGAGCCCGACGTCGGTATCCTCGATGACGTCGTGCAGCAGCCCCGCCGACACGGTGATCGTGTCGAGGCCGAGCTCGGCGAGGATCTTCGCGACCTCGACGGAGTGGGTGATGTACGGATCCCCGGAATTGCGCACCTGTCCCCGGTGCGCGATCTCGCTGAACCGATAGGCGCGCACGAGCGTCTCGCGATCGAGCTTCTCATGGAGCGGAAGCACGTCCTCGCGCCAACCAGGCATCAGTTCCGAAGTCGCCGTACTCGTTGCCGTCACAACAGCCCTGCCTCCGCGAAGCTCGTGTATCGTCCGCGACCGATGATCACATGGTCGTGTACTGGAATATCAAGGAGCCGTCCAGCGGCAACGAGCTGTTCCGTCACCGCCCGATCATCCATCGACGGCGACGGGTCGCCGCTCGGATGGTTATGCACGAGGATGACCGCCGCCGCCCGCTCGGCGATCGCCTCGCGAAACACCTCTCTCGGATGTACGAGAGACGAGTTGAGAATCCCTCGCGTTACCGTGATGTCCCGCTCGAGGCGGTGCTGCGCGTCCAGCACCGCGACGTGAAACTCCTCGACAGGCAGATCTTCCATCCGTGGCGCGAAGTATTCCACGACGTCGCGCGGCGACCGGACCGGCGTCCCGTCCTGCCGTCCCTCCGCCGCCATTCGCCGGCCGAGCTCGAGCGACGCGTGGATCACCACCGCCCTCGCCGGTCCTACCCCGGGAACGGCCGTGAGTGCGGCGACCGGCTGACGCGCGATCCACCGCAACGCCCCGCCCGCTTCGGCGAGGACCGATTGGCCGACCTGCACGGCCGACCGCCCGCTGCCCCCTGACCCGAGGAGGATCGCGAGCAGCTCAGCCGTGCTCAGCGCGCCCGCGCCGAGGTCGACCAACCGCTCCCTCGGTCGCTCGGATCGGGGGAGCTCTCGAATAGTTAACCCTTTCAAAACGGCCTGACTAGACATGTGAAGACCTCCCTGGACTTCAGAAGTCTGCGCTCGTGTCCTTGATTCGGGCGCATCAGACCGTTGCACGGGGAATCGCGGAGGCTGAGTCCTACCTGAATTGAAAGCGAACACGCGAAAAACGGCCGGAATCCGCGGAAGAAAACCAAACGGCGAAAACCTTTAAGAGGTTTTCGCCGTTTGCAGTCATTCCGCGTTTTTCAGCCCTTTTTTCCGCGTCTTCGACCTGTTCGCGGGTTCAGGCTTTGTTCGCGCGTTTGTCCTACAGGTGAGCTCCGTGGCACTTCTTGAACTTCTTCCCTGAACCGCACGGACAGGGATCGTTCCGGCCCACGTTTGCCCAATCCGACGGCATCTGGCCGCCGCCGTTGTCGCTGAACGACCGCGTGCGTCCCGCGCCGACGATCGTCGGATCCTTCCGCGCCGCCGCCGGCGCAGGCTCGGTCGGTGCCGCAGCCGGCGTCTCCGCCGGACCGATGTCCACCGCGGCGTCGGTGCCCGTCGGCACCGGCTCCTCGGCCGCGATGTCCTCGAGGATGCCGAGCGCGTTGTACCGCTTCGTCGGACGCTGCGGCTCCGGCTGCGGCACGATCTCGATCGGCATCTCCA
>CBHWBX010000562.1:0-2576 GCA_966111935.1 uncultured Gemmatimonadaceae bacterium | reverse complement strand
AGCACGCCCGAGATCACGGCGTCGCGCCATTCGCGCATCGTCGGTCGCTCGGCGCCGCGCAGACGCGTCCATGCGAAGAGCAGCGCGCCGGAGACGAGGAAGCGCGCGCCGCCCATGAGGAACGGCGGGATCGTCGTCACCGCGTAGCGAATGGCGAGGTAGGTCGATCCCCAGACGATGTAGACGGCTGCGAACGCCGCGAGGACGCGCGAGCGAGAGTGGCTTTCCGTCAATCGCCCTCGATCAGTCGGCGCAGCTCCTCGACGTCGTACGGACGGCCGACGAGCGCCGCGCCTTCGATCACCGTGGGGAGATGCTGGTCGTCGATCGGCGACGGCAGCGAGAGGACGAAGCGCGCGGTCGCGCATCCCTGCGCTTCACGCAGCGATGCCGAGACGGGCTTGCCGTCGCGGCCGAGCAGCCGCGCGTCGCAGACCACGGCGTCGAACGTCGTGTGCGCGGCGAGGCGCAGCGCGAGCTCGCCGCTGCCGGCGTTGATCACCGCGTGGCCGCGCGACGTGAGGAAGCGCTCGACGAACAGGAGATCCGACGCGCCCGGGTCGACGACGAGCACGTCGAGGGGCCGCGCCGCCTGAGGCGCCGGCGGCCTGGCCGCGGCTTCGCGCGCGATCGGCAGACGGATCACGAAGCGCGCGCCGGTGCCCGGCGGATCCTCGAGCGAGATCGTTCCGCCATGATCGTGGACGATGCCGTGCACTACCGAGAGGCCGAGCCCCGTGCCCTCGCCTTCGGCTTTCGTCGTCCAGAACGGATCCCAGATCTGCTCGTGCTGCTCGCGTGGGATGCCCGGTCCATCGTCCTCGACTTCGATGATCACGTCGCGTTCATCGTGGCGGGTGCGAATGCGAATCTGCCCGCGGCGCTGCGCCGGATCGGCGGTGAGCGCGTGCTCGGCGTTGTTTATGAGATTTATCATAACCTGCTCGAGCTGCGCGCGGTCGCCGTAGACGGCGGGGAGCGCCGGGTCGAGCTGGAGCAGGCAGCGGATGCCGGCGGTCTCGAGCGCATAGCGGCGCGTGCGCGCGATGTAGCCGACGACGTCGTTCACGTCGGTGCGCACGCGCTTCTCGACGTCGCGCTTGCGGGCGAGCGCGAGCAGATCTCTCACGATCGTCGCCGAGCGGATCGCTTCGTGATTGATCGTCTCGAGAGCGGCGCGGTCCTCGCTCGGCCAGGTCTTCTTGAGCAGGAGCTGCGCGAAGCCCATGATCGCGGCGAGCGGGTTGTTCAGCTCGTGCGCGACGCCGGCGAGGGTCGTGCCGATCGTCGCCATGCGCTCGGAGCGGCGGCGCAGCTCCTCGAGGCGCTGGCGCTCGGTCACGTCCTGCACGATGCCGTCCCACGTCTTGATCTCGCCGTTGCCGTCGAGGCGCGGGCGCACGGAGAGGCGGACGTTGAGCGGCGTGCCGTCGCGCCGCTTCCATCGCGCGTCGACCCACTCGGGAAAGGAATGCGCGAGTGCGCGCTCGGTGAGGCGATGGCGCTCGTCGGGATCCAGATAGACGTCGTGCGCCAGATCGAGCGCGAGCAGGTCGTCGGCGGAATCGTAGCCGAGCATCGTCACGAGGACGACGTTCACCTGGATGAATCGGCCGCCGGGCGTGGAGCGATAGATCCCGTAGCCGGCTCGGCGCACGAGTGCATCGTATCGCTCCTCCGCTTCGCGGAGCGCGGCGCGGAGCTGGTCCAGCTGTCCGGGGTCGGTTATCCGATCGGCGTCTAGCAGTCCCATTCAGTTAAGCTGCTGGATTAAGAGTTAATTGCCGATCGTAGCGACAAATTGACGGTTGAGACACACGCCAAGGTTATTAAAACGCCTGATCGCCTCGCCCAAAAGGCCTCTCGCGTTCGCTCTGGTCTTGCTGTATGCTTAACACGTCAATTATTTACCAACGTGCCATACGCTCATGATGTATCCCGGGGCCGAGACGCCGCCTTCGAACGCGAGGCCCTCCCGTGGATCGACGATGTGCATCGTTTCGCTCTGTCGCTGACGCGCGACGAGAGCGATGCCGATGACGTGGTGCAGGACACCTTCCTGCGCGCCTACCGGTCGTGGCACACCTACATGCCGGGCTCGGACTGCCGGCGGTGGCTGTTCACGATCTGTCGGAACGTCTTCCTTCGCTCACGCGAGCGCGCGCGTCCGACGGTCGATCTGGAGGCGACCGAGATCGACAACGCGATTGCCGGGGCGATCTACCACTCGTCGGAGCGCGCCGACGACACGCTGTCGCGGCTCGACCTGGCACCGGCGATCGCCGACGCGCTCGCGAAAGTGCCGGAGCCCTTCCGGTCGACGCTGATCATGGTCGACGTCGAGGATCAATCCTACGACGCCGCAGCCGAGGTCCTCGGGGTGCCGATCGGCACCGTGCGGTCGCGGCTCTTCCGCGGCCGGCGATTGATGCAGGAGCAGCTGCGGAGCTAGGCGGTGGATGCGGGGTTTGGACGGTTGAGCGCGTAGAAGAGGATCGGGGATCGCTAACCGGGGATCGATAGCAGACCGTCAGCTCCCGATCCCCTTTTCACGATCCCCGATCCGTCGTCAGCCC
>CBHWBX010000561.1:0-2586 GCA_966111935.1 uncultured Gemmatimonadaceae bacterium | reverse complement strand
GACCGGCCGATACCTCGGCTCGGAGGATTCACATGTACATCTATCCGAAGAACACCGGGCCGATTCGCCCGGAAGCGGCCTCCCAGCCGATCGACCTCTCGGAGCGTGACGCGGAGACGCGTCCCGCGCCGGCGCCGGCGGCTATCGACCGGTCCGACAAGGTCGAGATCAGCGATGCCGGACGGGCTCTCGCCGCGCGCGAGGGTGACCAGGCGTCGGGGCTGGATCCCGCTCGGGCGGCGCGCATTCGCGGCCGCATCCTGAGCGGAGCGTACGACACACTGGAGGTGGTCGACGCGGTGGCGCGCCGGCTCCTCGACAGCGGCGATCTCTGATCGCATCGCCCTCACTCACTCTTCGCCATGAAGTTTCTCGTCGTCGATGACTCGGTCACGATGCGCCGCATCATGATCAACGCGCTCCAGCGCATCGGCTACACCGAAGTGGTGGAAGCTGCCGATGGCCACGAGGCGCTCGCGCGCTTCGATGGGTCGATCGGTTTCATCGTCACGGACTGGAACATGCCCGTGATGAGTGGTCTCGAGTTCGCGCGCGCCGTGCGCGCCACCCCCTGCGGCCAGTCCGTCCCGATTCTCATGGTGACGACCCGCGGTGCCCGCGAAGACATCGTCACCGCGGTCGAAGCAGGGGTGAACAACTACATCCTCAAACCGTTCACGCCCTCGGTGCTGAAGGAGAAGATCGATCGTCTCCTCGCCAGCCTGGGCGCGGCTGCCTGAGGCCCTGCCCATGCGTTCCCCGGACCAACTGCTCTACGATTCGGAAGCCTCGCTGCGCCTCGTCGATCATGCGATCGAAGAGCTGAATGAGTCCGGCGCGGAGCTCGACAACGACGCCCGCGGCTTTCTCGAACATGTGATGGCGCAGCCCGGCGGATTCGCCGAGCTGTCGCGCACTCTTCTCCGCGCCTACGCCGAAACGGTCGGCATCGTCCAGCGCCTGCGCGAAAGCTGCGGCATGGTCGACTCCGAAGGCGCCGACCGACTCCAGCAGATGCACGCCCGCGTGCGCGAAGTCTCCACCGCGACGGAGAACGCGACGACGGGCATCCTCGATTCGGTCACGCGCTCCCTGGCGCTCGCCGATCGCCTCCCCGTCGGCACACCCCGAGGGGCCCCCGCGCCCCGGCCCCCCCCCCGATCGCCCGCCCGGGCGCCCCCACGCCGACCGCAAGCGGCTCATCGCCCAGCTCAAGGACGAGCTGCGCAACGTCCCGAACCATCTCCAGTTCCAGGACATCACCGCGCAGCAGCTCGGCCACATCGCCGCGCTCCTCGCCGACATGCGCAAGCGGATCTCACAGATCGTCACGATGTTCGCGCCCCCCGCGGTGAACTTCGCCAAGGACGACACGAGCGCCTACGATCCGAATGCGTCCGCGGCTGCCGCCGCCGCCGCGGCCGGCCAGGCCGTCGCCGACGAAATCTTCGCTGTTCAGGCCGCACGCAAAACCGCCTGACCGGCGACGGCGCCCATTGCGATGTCGCCCCCCGGCGCCCCCGTCAGCCAACCCGAGCTCCATGAGCTCGGACTTCGCCTCGCCGACCTCACGGGCGGTGTAGCCGACAGCGCGCGCGAGCTGCGTCCGATGCTCCATCGCGTCGTCGTCGCGCCCGGGCTGTCCGGCGCGGTGAAGACCCTCGTCGTCCAGGCGCTGCTCCTCCTCGACGACCCGCGCCTGCACGAAAGCGACGGCGCACCGTCGAGCGGCGCGCCGCTCCTCGCGAAGATTCGCAAACTCCTCGAGTCCGCGATCGCCGCGGCCGCGAGCGGCATCGGAACGCCGACGCCGGCCGCGGGCGTCGCGATCACGCGCGCGCAGTTCAGCCCCGACGCGCTCCTCTCGCCGGACACCGATCCGGCGATCATCGAGGAGTTCGTCACCGAGTCGCGCGAGCAGCTCGCGATCGCCGAATCGGCGCTCCTCATGCTCGATGCCGATCCGGACGACATGCAGGCGGTGGACACGATGTTCCGCGCGCTGCACACGATCAAAGGCACGTCGGCATTCCTCGGCGTCGAGCATGCCACGGAGCTCGCCCATCACGCCGAGTCGGTGCTGGTGCGCGTGCGGGCCGGCACCGTTCGCTGCGCGGGCGAGCTGTCGAACCTCCTCTTCCGCGCGATCGACATGCTCGACGCGATCGTCGTCGCGATCGAGAGCGCCGCCGAGCACGAGACGGCGATGCTCCCCGACGGCTTCCGCCCCCTGCTCGAGCTGCTGCGCGCCGAACCTGCCGGACGGTCGCTCGGCGATTCGCTGCCGCGCGCGTCGGGCTCGATGCGCCGCCTGCGCGTGACCGAATCGACGCTGCGCGTGCGGTCGATGGACGTCGAGCGTCTCTCGGCGGTGGTCGAGGAGCTCGCGCTCACGCACACGATGATCGCGCGCGACGCATCGCTGCGCGCGGCGAGCAACGCCGAGCTCGCGCGCAAGCTCGCGCACGCGGAGGCGCTCGTCGCGGAGCGCGGGCTCGCGATGCACGATTTGCGCACCGTTCGCTTAGGGCAGACGCTGCAGAATCTCGCCCCTCTCGCGCGCGACAAGGCGCCTCACATCGGGAA
>CBHWBX010000560.1:0-2591 GCA_966111935.1 uncultured Gemmatimonadaceae bacterium | reverse complement strand
AGCCCGCTATTTCTCGCCTGTTCATCACCGGCCCTTACAAGGCCCTTGCGTGCCAACTACAACTCACTGCACGCGATACGCGGGGTTCAATACTGTATAATTTGTAACGCTTCGCGACGAAACATTAGGGTTTCAGCCACACTAAGATCGTTCCGCACGTCGCCGAACGGTCGAAATACCGCGCCGGGATCCCCGCGAAAGAATTGTAAATTTCTATCCCCGCCACGTCGTTGGGCGGCGCTACCTCGTCCAGCTGCGCGCCCGGCTGCCGGACGCCGTCGACCCAGACGAGCGGCGAGCACCCCCGGATCCGCACGATGTTGCCGATCCGCCCCGTCGGATCGAGCGTCACCCCGGGCAGGGAACGCAGCATCTCGCTCACCACGCGCGGCTTCTGCTTCTCGATCTGCGCCTCGTCGACGAACCGCCCGAATCCGTTCGACGACTTCCGCGTGAAGTACTCCTCCAGTTTGCGATCCGCGTCCGCACCTGCTGCGGTGATCTCCGCGGTCGTCAGCTCCGCTGCCAGGGGATCGAGCACGATCGTCACCGACGCCCGATGGCTCGCCGACGTGATCACGACGCTGCTCGTCTTCGGCGAATAGCCGAACGCGCGCACGCGCACGGAGACGGTCGCCTCGCTCAACCCGGCGACCGCGAACCGCCCCACCGAATCGGTCTGGAGCCGGCGCGGCGGGTGCGCGCCCTCGGTCACCACCACTTCGGCGTTCGCCACCGGCGCCGACTCGAGGCCGATCACCGTCCCTTGCACCGCGTAATCGTTCCGCGCGATCGATGCGGACGTCGTCGCGGGGGTCTGGGCCGCGATCTGCGGCGACGCCGCCCCTGTGATCGCGGTCATCGCCATCATCGCGAGCGCGCACTGCCCAACGCGCCGCACCAAGAATGCTCCACGCTCTGGCATACCCATACCTGCTCGACAGATTGGGGGGACCTGATGCCCCATTTCCCACAGACGCTGATCATAGCCATGCAATCGATTTCCAGCGACCTGCTCGTGTCCGGCATTCCGATCGCCGAGAAGCTGCTGCGCACGATCGCGGTCTACGCGTTCCTGCTCGTCGGACTCCGACTCGCCGGCAAACGCGAGATGTCGCAGCTCAACTCCTTCGACCTCGTCGTCCTGCTTCTGCTGTCGAACACGGTCCAGAATGCCATCATCGGCAACGACAACTCGCTCATCGGTGGACTGATCGGCGCCGGCTTTCTCATCGTGCTGAACGCCGCTGTCGTGCGCCTGCTCTTCCACTTCGGCAAGCTCGATACAATTGAAGGTGCCCCGCAGACGCTGATTCGCAATGGCCGTTTGGTCCATAAACACCTCGAGCGCGAGCTGATCACCGTCGCCGAGCTCGAGTCGGCTGCCCGCAAGCAGGGGATCGATTCACTCGCGCACGTGCGCGAATGCCGCCTCGAGACGGGGGGCGCGCTCAGCTTCATCCAGAAGCATCCGAGCGACGACGAACGGCGACACCACGAGTCGGTGACGCTGCTCGGCCAGATCGATGCGCGTCAGCGCGCGATCGCGGCGCAGCTCGAGTTGATCGAGCGGAAGCTCGCCGGCACCGCCGGCACGACGCCCTGATCGGCCGACGCGTTGCGCAGCTCGGCGACGAGCGCCGACGCGAGCGACGTCACGACGTCGTCGCCGGCGGCGCTGCTCCATGGCGCGACGCCGAGCAGACCGTACGCCCAATCCGAGCGACCGCCGGGGAATCGATAGCGCGCCCGGCGCATCGCCACGCCGCGCGCACGCGCGCCGATCGCCGTCGCGATGAGACGCGCTCGCGCCCGTCCCTCTTCCGAGCCGTCGTCGGTGCAGAATGCGACGCTTCCCGGCGAGAGCGACAACCCATCGCCGTGCGCCGAGAACGCGCTCCGCGGGATCGGCGTCGTGAAGACGCGCCGCACGAGCAGCAGCGGGTCGATCGTCGTCGCATCCGACCAGAACGACTCAAACGCCGTCTGCAGTGAATCGGCGATGAACGGCATTTGATCGAGCGCCGCGATCAGCGACGCCACGCCCGCGTGACCGAGCGCCGTCGGCGCGCCGGCGGCATAGCCGGTGATCGCGCCGTCCTGCACCGCGCTGAGGAATCCGTTCGTGCGCCCGTTGAGCGCGAGCGACGTCGCCGTGAACCAGTCGGCGCCGCGCGCGAACAGCTCCGCCGGACGATCGGTCACGGCGGTGCTCGCGTCCGCGGGGATCGGGCGCAGCAGCCGCGCCTCGGCGAGCCCGCGCACCGAGCTCGCCAGCGCGCCGCGAGGCTCGCGCATCGCGCGGTCGGTGCTGTAGCCGCCCCCCGCGGCAAAGATCCGGCGCGCCGTCTGCCAGTCCAGGTCGTGCGACAGCTCGTGCGCGAGCGTGCCCGCCGATGAGTTGATCGCGAGCTCGAGCGTGCGCGAGCGCGGGTCGTGCATCGCCAGCGCCGAGTCGGGAAGATCGGAGGTACTGAACGACACGTTGAGGCCGGACAGCGTGAGCGCCGGATAGACGGTCTGCATGTCGCGCAGCGCGCTCGCCATCACGCGCAGATAATAAGTAAGCCACGCCGCCGGGACGCCGCGCG
>CBHWBX010000559.1:0-2594 GCA_966111935.1 uncultured Gemmatimonadaceae bacterium | reverse complement strand
ACACTCTTTCCCTACCGACGCGAGCGAACGGACCGCGAGCATCGACGCGAGCAGGAAGTCGCCGGTCGTCATCAGGTACTCGACCTTCGTCGTCTCGAGTCCCGCCGACGCGACGATCCGCCGCACCGTCGCTTCGTTCAGCAGGAACTGATGTTGCGGCTGGAACCAGGGGAACCACCACCGGCCGAGCAGGTCGCCAAGGCGGCAGTGCGGATTCGGAATCTCGATCACGAGGCGGCCGCCCGGGGAAAGGAGCCGCGCCGCCGCCGCGATCTCCGCCGCGGGATCCGTGGTGTGCTCGAGCAGATGGAACATGCTCACGACGTCGAAGCGCTCGCTGGTGCGCGCGACCTCGCTCGCCGACTGCCGCCAGGCGCGATCGAGCCAGCCACGGCTCACGCCGACTTCCACCGACTCGCTCCGGTCGAGCCCCTCGAAGCTCGTCTCCGGCAGGCGGCGCCGCGCGGCGAGCGAGAAGTGCGCGTAACCGCACCCGACGTCGAGCCATCGCTTCGGCGTCAGCCCCTCGGCATTCAGCGAATCGATGCGCTTCTCGTAGAGGCCATGCGTCGATGCGAAGACCTCGTCCATCGAGTCCGCGCCGAGCCCGTCGTAGAAGTCGCGATAGTAGAAGTCGAGCCCGGACGGCGAGAGCGGCGGATTCTGAAAGACAATCCCGCATCCCGTGCAGCGATCCATCGTGAATCGCCCCGGCTTCCGCTGCACGACGTCGGCGCTCGAGACCGCGCGACGCAGGCTCGCGCTTCCACACAGCGGGCACTGCGTCCGCCGCTCGGTGATGAACCCGGTCGATGACCCACGCAGCGTCGGCTCATAGCTCGGCCGCAGCGCATTCGCCGCGCTTGCCGCGCGCGAATCGCGTGCGAGGACGGCGCCGATCCAGCGCGCGAAATCGATCGGCAGTCGCGCGAAGGCCGGTCCCCATCGATCGCGCGGCTGGACGGCGAGCCCAAGGAACGTGAGCGATGGCGCGAGGCTCAACGCGCCACACAGTACGAGCCCGATCCGCCAATTCGCGATCAACGCCGTGGGGACGAGCGCCCACCACACACCTTCCACATAGACGCGCGGGCCCTTGTTGATGCCGGTGCGCGCACGCAGCATCGTCGCGCGGTTCACGTCGGCACGCGGAACGGCGAGCGCCGGTGCCACCGCGATCCCCGTTCGTCCGACGGCGAACCGACGCAGCCGCTCGATCGACTCGGCGACGTCCGCCGTGTCGCGCGGCGTCGCCACGCGCGCGCGCTCGACGAGCTCGCGCCGCGCCACCACCAGCGCGCCCGCACCCGCGGTGCGCGCGAACGGATTGGTCTTCAGCGCATCGACGTCGACGATCGACGCGAGCTCCAGGACGTCGGCGATCGGGAGCGTCGCGGGAATGAGATCGATCGCGCCGAGCTGCTCGTCGTGCATTCGGCGAGCGGCGTCGATGAGCAGAGTTGGCGGCGCCGCGACCGCGGATGGTGCGTGCAGCGCGACCGTGTCGACGTGCGCGCCGTCGGCGTGCGCATTTCCGAGCACGGGCCACCGCGAGATCCGCCGCCGCGCCCGCGCGAGCTCGCCGACGCGCGCGATGAGCGCCGCACCGGCGGCGACCGCGGCAACGATCGCGCTCACGCGGCCTCGCGCACGGCGTACAGCGTCGAGATGCGCATCAACGCGTGCAGCTCCCAGTCCTCGCGTGCCGACACGACGCGATAGCCGCGCGCGCGCAGGAGCTCGCGCATCCGCGCCAGGCGTCCATCGACGTCGTGCACTTCGATCACGAGCTGGCGGATCTTCGGCCAATCGCCGTCGGCGATTCCCGCCAGCACCTGCTCCTCGGCACCCTCGACGTCGATCTTCAACAGATCGATGTGTGATTCGCCGCTCGCCGCGAGCGCATCCGACAGCGTGATGAGGCGACAGCGCGGCCGCTGCAGGAAGAGCCGGCGTCGCGCCGCGAGCACGAGCGCAACCGGAGCGAGCGCGGCGAGGACGAGTGGACGCCACACTCGCGACCGCAGCCCGGCGGACAGCGCGCGCAGCACGGCACTCGCATCGACCTTCGCCGCATCGGCGATCGCCGCCTCCGCCCAATCGCCGACCGACGCGCCGCGCTCGCGCTCGAAGATCGTCGGGTGCATCGTCGCGCTGATCGTCATGAACCGATCGATCTCGAACGTCGCCTCACCGGCGCGATCCGCGAGCCCGACGTTGTGCGTCCGCACGCTCGGCGCATGCGCCGCCGCATTCCGGCGCAGCGCGTCGAACAGTTGCGGGATCGGCTCGAACGCATGCACCCGTGCACCAGAGATCGCGCGCGCGAGATGCACCGCGAACAGCCCGACGTTGGCGCCGACGTCGAAGACCACCGCCCCGTCGCTCAGCGAGACGCCGTGCGACAGGTAGGTAGATTCAGTGACGACTTCGCGGTAGACGACCGCAGCTTCGACGGCGCTCGGGGCCCAGACGTCGAGCTGGTTGGGAAGGATGATCTTGCGCAGCACAGGCGGGATGATAACACGGCGAGCCGCTGCGCGGCGGAGGGGCCGCTTACGCGGCGGAGGGGCCGCTTACGCGGCGGAGGGGCC
>CBHWBX010000558.1:0-2595 GCA_966111935.1 uncultured Gemmatimonadaceae bacterium | reverse complement strand
GACTTCCTGATGGCGGTCGTCTTCGGTCATCACCGTCAGCACCTTGCCGAGCAGCGGCGCGAGGCGCATGCTGCGCACGCGCTCGGCGAGGCTGCGGTCGATCACCGCCTGCACGTCGGCATCGTTCATCATCTCGGCGGCCGAGCTCATCGCCGACGCGACGTTGCGCGAGATCGTACGCGCGTTCGCCGGATCGGCGAGCCACTCGGCGAGACGGCGTCCGACCTGGAGCGACCGCATGCGGTGCTCGATGACTTCGCGCGACAGGAAGTTGCGCTGCACGAACGCGCCGAGCGTGCGGCCGACGCGATCCTTCTTCGACGGTACGATCGCCGTATGCGGGATCGGCAGGCCGAGCGGATGGCGGAAGAGCGCGGTCACGGCGAACCAGTCGGCGAGCCCGCCGACCATCGCCGCTTCCATCGTCGCGCGGATGACGCCGACCCAGCGCCAGCGGTGCTCGAGGATGCGGGCGACGATGAACAGGACCGTCGCCGCGACGAGGAGAAGCGTGGCGCGGCGCTTCATGCTGTCGAGCTGCGCCTGACGCACTTCCTCGTCGTGGACCGACACCGGCGCGAGCGACGGCCGCGTCTGCGTCACCGCCGTCGCCTGCCGATCGACCGGATCACTCACCGCGGGACGACCTTGACCTTCGAGAAATCGATGATGTCGGTGCTCTGGCCGGCGGGGACGTCGACGTAGAGCACGACCGGACGGCCGTCGATCTCACGCACGTCCACCTCGATCGTGCGCGTCGGCGACTCGTAGCGGCGGCGCTCGCCGGTGACGCGCGGCGCGTGGCCGAAGCGCTGGCGGAGCGTCTGGTCGATCCCGTCGATGAACTCGATGCCGTCCTGGCGCTGGTCCCAGACCGATACCCAGACGATCCCGTAGCCGTTGCCCATCTTCACGAGCGCGTAGCGGTCACCGTTCCATCCGTTCGACGCGCGAATCGAGAGGTCCTCGACGCGCGTGTGGGTATAGATGTAGACGCGCGTGCCGAACTCGCCCATCACGTTCTGTTCGATCGTCCCCGGGATCGACGGCAGGACGATCTCACTCGGGACGTCGCGCTTGCCGAAGTAGGCGTTGTCGTGCATCAGCTGCTTCGTCGTCGCCGGCAGGCTGTCGAACGGCAGACGCTTCCCGTAGTGCGCGGCATAGCGGCGCACAAAGTCGGCCCCGTTGATGTACGGAAAGAGCATCGACTCCTGCAGCGCGCGCGGCGCCGACGAGAACACCGGCTGCGACTTCACGTTGTCGCGGATCGTCTGGCGCATCGTGTCCCAGCCGCCGGGGAACTGCGCGGCGATGTTGTTCCCGCCCCCGGACATGATATAGAGCTGCTGATACGTCGCCTGCCCTTCGATCACCGCCTGCACCGCCGCGGCGCGATCGTCGTCGCCGCTGATGTGCTCGAGCGAGTCGAGGTTGACGTACTGATCCTGAAGCGCGTGCACGAGCTCGTGCATGATCGTGATGCCCGCGTAATCCGCGGGCGAGTCCTGCACGACGTAGAGCGTCTTCGTCTTCGGATCGTAGTAGCCGATGATCTGCTCGGTGAGCAGGCGCACCATGAGATCTTCCATGTGCAGGGTGTCCGGGGCGAGCCCGAGCACCTTGTAGAGGATCTCCTGGTTGGCGACCTGCTTCTTGATCTCGGGATCCTGCATCCGCTGGAGCAGGAACTCACGCACCTGCTCGCGCGTGCGGACTTCCATCTTCGGCGGCGTCTTGAACTTCACGCCCAGCGCCTGCTCGACCTGCGGCGTGTAAGTGCGGACCTGATCGGCATAGCTGCCCCCGCCGGCGGCCTTCTCGCCACCGCGACAGGCCATTGCGCTCGCCGCGACGAGCGCGGCAAGAAAAACACGGAATTTCATGGAGTCTCGTTGTCGTTCCAGACTATGTCGACGCCGGCCATGAGGCCGACGACGCGTGCGATGTCGTGGCCGCGAATGACCGCGCCTTCCTGCATGAGCACCTGCGCGAGATCGGCCTCGAGCGGAGCAAGAGTCGGACGCGGCGACCGCGGCGCTGCCGCGGCGCGCATCTGCTCGGTCTCGACGCCGACGCTCGCCGGCGCGCCGACGAACAGCGCCTCGAGCTCGGCGCCGAAGCGCTCGAGCGCGCTCGGCGATTCCCGCGACTCGGTGGCGCGCTGCTCGTGCTGGCGGCGCTTCTCTTCCTTTTCACGCTCGCGCTCGGCACGCGCGGCTTCCTTCAGCACCTCGACGCGCTGCTTGATCAGCTCCTCGGCGCGCGGCGTGTATTCGATCGTCGCCTGGAGATGGGCGCAGGCTTCGTCGATCGCGTCGATCGCCTTGTCGGGGCGCATGCGATCCTTCACGTACTGATCGGTGAGCTTGATCGCGGCGCGCAGCGCTTCGTCGGAGATGAGGACGTTGTGATGGCGCTCGAGCCGTTCCTTCCGCGCGTTGAGGATCTCGAGCGTCTCGAGCTCGCCGAGCTCGCGCACGACGACCTTCTGGAAGCGGCGCGCGAGCGCGGGCTCGCCCTCGACCCAGCGCTCGTACTCGGCGCTCGTCGTCGCGCCGAGCCCGCGGCAGTCCCCGCGCCCGAGCGCGGGCT
>CBHWBX010000557.1:0-2599 GCA_966111935.1 uncultured Gemmatimonadaceae bacterium | reverse complement strand
GCACGGCACTCATAATGCCGGGGTCGCGGGTTCGAGTCCCGCCCCTGCTATCAAAAATCAAACGCCCAACCGCGCGGGTGACCTGCGGTTGGGCGTTTTTGATTTGTTCACGCCGCCGGCGTGAGTCGCCCTGCGCCTATGTGCCGAGCCCGATCTGCTTCAGGAAGGTGACGAGGTCGTAGAACAAGTTCTCTTCGACGATCTGACCTTCCTCCCAGCGCGCGACGGTGCAGAAGTCCACGTCGAATGACTTGTTCGTCGGCGGGATCTCCTTGCCGTCGGGCCCCGCCATCGGCCCCGTCATCGTTCCAGTGAAGCGTGCGATGGAGCAGGTCCAGTCCCCGGACGCGAACAGGGTCTTGTACGGCCTGTTGTGGACCTTCTGATCCGGAAACGTCTTGAAGAAGTCGAGCGCCTCCCGGCGATGATTGCCGACGCCCTGCGTCGGCGGCTTGCCAGGCCACCGGACGACCACGTCGTCGGTATGCCGCGCGGAGAACGTCTCCATGTCCTGCGCGTTCCAGGCATCGTCGAGCGTCTGCATCAACTCCATGTTGTGCGCTTCGCCGCGCCTCGCTTCGGCGCGTTGCTCCGCCGTGGCCTGCTGCGTGAGGCGATCCTCACTCCGTGTGACCGGTATGCCACGCTCGTCGATGCTCATTGCATCCTCCTCGATGGTGGAGACGACTGGCTGGAATCAGCGTGCTTCGGAATCGCGACGCGCCGACGTTCGGGCGGATGCCGCGCGCCCGGCTTCGCGCGAGGCCGTGCCTTCGCGTGAGTGCTGCGTGGGAACCTCGCGCTCCGTCGACCGTTCGCCGGTGAGCGCCGCCCAGAGGCCGTGGCGCACCTTGAGCCGGTTGTCGACGTCGTCGATGCCCCAGACGTCTTCGGTGATCAGCTCGGCCAATCGTTTCTCGTGCCGGTCTTCGGCGGTTCCGCGCAAGATCGCGACGCCTCCTTCGACCGAGACTTCGATGTCGGTCGCATCGATGTCGGGGTGCGCCATCAGACGGTCGTTGATGTCCTCGCGCATCCGCTCGTCCGAGCGCCGATAGCCTTTCGGGCCGTGTCCGAAGAAGCGGCCCCGGCGATGCTCGCTGGCGACGCCGGCGTAAGGGTAGTCGTTGCGCGGCGATGAAAAGCCGAACGCGCTCGGTATGCCTCGCTCACCTCGCTGCGGACGCATCTCGAAATCGTCGACGTCGCCATGACCGTTGTTGTTCGGCACGTGAGCTCTCCGGTGTTGATGGCCGATGGGGGGGAAGCTCGACGTTCGGCGCAGTCGTCATGCCAACGGAGTGCGATGGTCTCTTTGATCGCCTCGATGTCGTTGCAGCCAGATCGATCCGTAGACGAGCGCGTTGATCGCCAGAACCAGCGTGCCGAGCACCCACTGCACGTTCCTGGTGAGGGTCGATGGATAGAGCGCGCGCAGAATGTAGTGTTCGACGAAGCCGCCGCTGTAGCCGGCGATTCCGGCGCGCTCGCGCAACATGTTTTCGAGCGGGGTGAGCGGGCAGACCGAGCCGGCGTACTCGATCAGCACGCCCCAGATCGCCGCGGGCACATGCAGCCACGCGAGGCGGCGCCACCGCAGGACGAGGAGACCGCCGAGCACGACGAACACGACGAACGCCGCATGGATCAGTGCGACGACATTGGCGAGCAGACGAAAGATCATCGCTCGATTGCAACGGCAAGTTTCTCGCACGCGACGCTTGGCATTCGCTTGTTCGGCCGCACTCCCGGGGGACCGATGGCACTCGAACTCAGCTCGCCTGCATTCGCGAAGAACGGAGCGATTCCAACCATGCACACCTGTGACGGTGCGGGAACACCGCCGCCGCTCGAGTGGAGCGGGGCACCAGCCGGCACGAAGAGCTTCGCGCTGATCGTCGACGACCCCGACGCGCCCGACCCGAAGGCGCCGAAGCGCACCTACGTGCATTGGGTCGCGTACGACATCCCGGCGTCGGCGACGAGCATCGACGGAAAGCATCGCGACGGGATGAACGATGGAAAGGCGCCGGGCTACACCGGCCCATGTCCTCCGACGGGACGCCATCGCTACTTCTTCAAGCTCTACGCACTCGACACGGAGCTCGGGGATCTGGGAGAGCCGACGAAGGCGGACCTCGAGCGGGCGATGCAGGGGCACGTACTCGCGCACGTCGAGCTGATCGGGACGTACGAGCACGCGTGATTCCGTCGTCCCGGCTGCTACGTTTCGGGATCGACGCCTTCACACCATGCTTTTCATCGACAATCAGGGAATCACCGACGCCCGCATCAACCTCGCGCTCGAGGAGCACGTGCTTCGCGAGCGGCTCGGGGGCGAGGACTGCGTCCTCTTCTACATCAATGCGCCGTCGATCATCATCGGGCGCAATCAGAATACGATCGAGGAGATCGATCCCGACGTCGTCGCCGCGCGCGCGATCACGGTCGTGCGGCGCATCTCGGGCGGCGGCGCGGTCTATCACGATCTCGGCAATCTGAATTTCAGCTTCATGACCTCCGGCGTGAACGACCGGTTCAACCGGTATGAGCACTTCACACGTCCGGTCGTCGCCGCGTTGCGGGCGCTCGGGGTCCC
>CBHWBX010000556.1:0-2608 GCA_966111935.1 uncultured Gemmatimonadaceae bacterium | reverse complement strand
AGCTTCACGAGCTCGCGCTGCTGCGGCTCGGTGAGACTGCCGACCGCCATCTCGTCCGCCTTCCGCATCTCTTCGTCGAGCGTCGCGAGGACCTCGAGCCCCTGCGGCGTGATGAAGCAGAAGACCTGGCGACGATCGGGCGACGTCCGCTCGCGGCGGGCGAGTCCGGCCTTTTCCAGCTTGTCGAGCAGGCGGGTGATGCCCGGGGCCGCGTGGATCATCCGGTCGCGGATGACGAGGGTCGGAAGGCCCTCCTCGCCGGCGCCGCGGAGGATGCGCAGAACGTTGTACTGCTGCACCGTAACGCCCGTCCGCGCAACGACCTGCGCGAAATGACGCTCGATCAGGGCCGCCGTGCGCAGGATGCTGACTGCGACTTCGGCCTTGAGCGAGTGGAACGGACGGCGCTGCACGATCTCCGCTCGGAGATCGCCATCGTTCTGCTCCATCGGGTGCTCCCCCTTCAGCTGAATTGGCGACCTGTGGATGATAGACGTTTGCCGATGCGCGCGCGAGGCGCCATGCTTTGGAACATGTCGACGCGCTTTCGTCCGCCCCAGCAGCACCGCAGCCAGGAGACCCTGGACCGGATCCTGGATGCAGCCGAGCAGATACTCGACGCGAAGTCCTTCTCCGAAGCGACGCTCGTCGAGATCATGGAGCGCGCCGGCGTCACCGTCGGAGCATTCTACCGACGCTTTCCCGACAAGGACGCGCTGCTCCACCTGCTCGATGATCGGTTCTTCTCCGAGCTCTACGCGCGCGCAGACTCGACGCTCGACCCATCACTCTGGAACAACGCACCGTTGTCGGCAATTGTTGCCGGCTTCGTCGGTCACGCTGTTGAATTATACCGCGGTCGCCGCGGACTGTTGCGCAGCCTCTTTCTCCGCGCGCGCACCGATCCGCTGATCGCCGATTCGGCGCGCCGGGCGAATGCGCATGTCATCGAAAAGCTGGTCCCGCTGCTCATGGCCCGCGCCGATGAGATCCATCATTCCGATCCGCGCCGCGCGATCGAGCTCGGCTACATGATCGTCGTCGGGGCCCTGCGCGAGACGATCCTCTTCGGCGAGGTCTGGCCGTCGCCGAACGCGGCCACCAACGCCGACATCTCCGCCGAGCTCTCGCGGGTCTATCTCGCGTACCTCACCGCCTGACGTCCCGCGGCCCTGCTCGCGGCGACCGACGACACTACATTCTCGATATGCCACTCTCCAGCGACCTCTCCTCGACGCCAACCGCGACCGCACGCGGAACGAGCTGTTCGACTTCCTGCGCATCCCGAGCGTCAGCGCACGCTCCGAGCACAACGCCGACACCGCGCGCGCCGCCGAGTGGTTCGCGAACTCGCTGCGCGCGATCGGTCTCGACACGCAGGTGCACGGCACGAAGGGGCATCCGATCGTCGTCGGTCAGTGGCGCAACGCGCCCGCCGGCGCGCCGACGATTCTCGTCTACGGCCACTACGACGTGCAGCCCGCCGAGCCGCTCGAGCTCTGGGACAGCCCGCCGTTCGAGCCGACGGTTCGCGACGGCCGGATCTACGCGCGCGGCTCGGTCGACGACAAGGGCCAGCTCTATCTGCACGTGAAGGCGCTCGAGGCGCACCTGAAGACGCGCGGCACGCTCCCCGTCAACGTGATCGTCCTCGCCGAGGGCGAGGAAGAAGTGGGCAGCGTGCACCTCGGCGCGTTCGTCGAAGCGCACAAGACGCTGCTCGCCTGCGACGGTGTCGTGATCTCCGACTCGGCGATGTTCGCTCCCGGGCTTCCGTCGATCCTCTCGTCGCTGCGCGGCATGGCGTACTTCGAGATCAACGTCCAGGGCCCGGCGGGTGATCTCCACTCGGGGATGTACGGCGGCGGCATCATGAACCCCGCGATGGCGCTCGCGCGCATCCTCGCGACGATGCACGACGCCGACGGCCGCGTCGCGATCCCCGGCTTCTACGACAAGGTCCGCGACTGGGGTAATGCTGCCCGCGACCAGATTCGATCGCTGCCGTTCGCTGATGCCGACTTTCAGAAGGACACCGGCTCGCCGTCACTCTTCGGCGAGAAGGGCTACTCGACGCTCGAACGCCTGTGGATGCGTCCCACCTGCGAGGTGAACGGCCTCCTCAGCGGCTATACCGGCGAAGGCGCGAAGACCGTGCTGCCCGCGAAGGCGATGGCGAAGGTGAGCTGCCGTCTCGTCCCCGACCAGAGCCCCGACGAGATCGAAGCGTTGATGAAGGCGCACGTCGCCAAGGTCACCCCGCCGGGCGTGACCGCGACCGTCGAGCACCTCCACGGCGGCATGCCCTGGAAGGCCGAGCTCGACGGCCCCCTCTTCGACGCCGCCCGCCGTGCCCTCGCCGCCGCCTACGACCGCGAGCCGGTCATCACCGGCGAAGGCGGCTCGATCCCCGTCGTCGGCGACTTTCAGAGAATTCTAAACGCGCCCGTCCTGCTGGTCGGCTTCGGCCTCCCCGGCGAAAACGCCCACGCCCCGAACGAATGGATCAGCGTGGAGAATTATGAGAAGGGGATGCGGGCGATGGCTGCGCGGTGGGATGAGCTAGCCAAGCGCGCATAGCGCGCGGGGAACGCCGGCGGCTCGACGC
>CBHWBX010000555.1:0-2615 GCA_966111935.1 uncultured Gemmatimonadaceae bacterium | reverse complement strand
CCTCGTCGGCGGGACGGATCGTTTCGATGCGTTCCTGAGGGAGGTGACGAACGGCCGCGTCGGCGCGAAGATCGGCGCCGAAGGCGTGCATTCGGTGGCCATCCCCGATCTCGGGATCGGGTTCGCCGTGAAGGTCGACGACGGCGCGCAGCGTGCGCAGTTCCCGGCCGTCCTGCGGATCCTCCAGATCTACGACGTGCTGCCCGCGCATCTTCCGACGCGCCTCGAGGAGTTCCTGCGACGTCCGGTGCGCAACACGCGGGGTGAAACGGTCGGCGAAGTCCGCCTCGTTTCCTGATCGCGCTTTCGCTTTCGTTCGAGACGATGTGATGATGCCTTCCGGTTCGGATACCGGTAGCTTGCAGCATCTCGACGATCCCACGCAGTCGCTCGTTCGTCTTGCCGCCGTCGTGACGGCGGGGAGCGAGGAGGACGTGCGGCGCGCCGTGTCCGAGGGCGCGACCACGGTCCCGCATGCGTGGGTCGAAGAGCTGCTGCTGCAGACATATTTGTTCGCGGGCTTCCCGCGGGCGCTCAACGCGATGCGCGAGTGGCGCCGTCTCGTGCCCGCCGGCGCGCCCGACGTCGACACGCGTACGCCGGACCAGTGGCGCGCCGACGGCGAGCGGACCTGCGCGGCGGTCTACGGCGCGATGTACGCGCGGTTGCGCGAGAACATTCGCGCGCTGCACGATCGGCTGGACGATTGGATGGTCATGGAAGGGTATGGCAAGGTGCTGTCGCGGCCGGCGCTGGACCTGCCGCGGCGCGAGCTCTGCATCGTGGCGGCATGTGCCGCCGCGGGGCAGGATCGCCAGCTGCACTCTCATTTGCACGGAGCGTTGAACGTCGGCGTTGCTCCCGCCGTCGTCACCGCCGCGATCGATGCGATCGCCGACATCGTCGGCGTCGAGCGAGCGCGTTCGGTGTCGCTCCTCTGGGCCCGGGTGATGGGGAAATAGGATGTTCATCGATCGTGTAGTCGTGAACGTGAAGGCCGGTGACGGTGGATCGGGCATCGTCTCGTTCCGTCGCGAGAAGTTTGTCCCGATGGGCGGCCCCGACGGCGGCGAAGGCGGCCGAGGGGGCGACATCGTCGTCGTCGGCGACAGCAACCTGTCGACGCTGCTCGACTACACCTACCGCGACGCCTGGACGGCGCCGGCGGGAGAGCACGGGTCGGGGAACAACAAGAGCGGTAAATCCGGCACGGACGTCATTCTGCCCGTCCCGATCGGGACGGTCATTAAAGATCTCGAAACGTCGGAGCTGCTCGGCGAGATCCTCGAGGACGGGGACCGCATCGTCGTCGCGCGCGGGGGACGGGGCGGGAAGGGAAACTCCTTCTTCGTGACGGCCACTCACCAGTCGCCGCGCGAGTACCAGCCGGGCGAGGACGGCCAGGTGCGCACGCTCGAGCTCGAGCTCAAGCTGATCGCCGACGTCGGTCTCGTCGGCCAGCCGAACGCCGGCAAGTCCACGCTTCTCTCGGTGATCTCCGCGGCGCGTCCAAAGATCGGCGACTATCCGTTCACGACGCTCAGCCCGAACCTTGGCGTCGTCCAGCTCTCGGACAACCGCACGTTCGTCGTCGCCGACATCCCCGGCATCATCGAAGGCGCGCACGAAGGGCGCGGGCTCGGCCTCCAGTTCCTGCGGCACATCGAGCGCACGCGCATTCTCGCGTTCCTCATCCCGATCGACGCGATGGACTGGCAGGAGGAGTACGACCAGCTCCGCCGTGAGGTCGAAGCCTATTCGACCGAGCTCGCCGCGATCCCGCACTGCGTCGTCTTCACGAAGATGGATCTGCTCGGCGACGATGAAGCGCCGCCGATCGAGGCGCCCGACGCCTTCGGCATCTTCGCGATCAGCGCCGCCGGCCGCACCGGCCTCGATGCACTCATCGCTGCATGGTGGTCCCGTCTCCTCGACATGAAGAAGGTCAATGCTCGTCGAGACGATACGATCCCGCTCCCCTGAGTATCCCGCGCGGCTCCTCGATCTCGAGAAGCCGCCGGAGCAGCTCTGGGCGATCGGCGATCGCCGCGTCTTCGGCGATCCGATCGTCGCGATCGTCGGCACGCGCCGCGCGACCGCGTATGGCCTTCGCATCACCCGCGAGCTCTCCGGTGCGCTCGCCCGCGCCGGCGCGTGCGTCGTCAGCGGCATGGCACTCGGCATCGACGCCGCCGCGCATCGTGCCGCGCTCGATGCCGGCGGACGCACCGTCGCAGTGCTCGGCTCCGGCGTGGACGTTCCCTCGCCGCCATCTCATCGCCCGCTGTATCGCGAGATTGCCGAGCGCGGGCTGGTGCTCTCCGAGGCTCCGCTCGGCGCACCGGCGAACAAGGGGTCATTTCTCAACCGAAACCGTATCATCGCCGCGCTGGCGCAGGTGATCTTCGTCGTCGAGGCGCCCGAGAAGAGCGGTGCGCTCAACACGGTGGAGCACGGCATGACTCTCGGCCGCGACGTCGGCGTCGTACTCGGGAACATCGACTCGCCACAGAGCGTCGGATCCAATCGCCTCGCCCGCGATGGCGCGCATCCGATCGCCGAGATCGACGACGCGCTCGTTCTCGCCGGCCTGGCGCGTCGCGGTGCCTCGCATC
>CBHWBX010000554.1:0-2622 GCA_966111935.1 uncultured Gemmatimonadaceae bacterium | reverse complement strand
GCCGTTCTTTTTTTGGTCATTCTTTTTTGTCTTTCGCCCTTTGCAGTTCTCTGCGGCCCTCCGCGTCTCTGCGTCTCTGCGTTGAGCAGTTGCACTGTTCTTTTCGGGTTTCATTCGGGTATATTTCAGTCTCCTGCCTAGTAGTGTGAAGCCCATGTCGCGCGCCGAGATCACCACTCCCGAAGTCATCGCCGACGAATCGGTCGTCGAGCTCTCGCTTCGTCCGCAACGGCTGGCCGAGTTCATCGGCCAGCAAAAGGTGAAAGAGAGCCTGCGGATCTACATCGACGCCGCGTTGTCGCGGAAAGAGCCGCTCGACCACACGCTCTTTTTCGGACCGCCGGGACTCGGCAAAACGACGCTCGCCGAGCTCATCGCGCGCGAGCTGAGCGTGAACATCCACACGAGCTCCGGACCGGCGATCGAGAAGGCCGGCGATCTCGTGTCGACGCTCACGAACATGCGCCGCGGCGACATCCTGTTCATCGACGAGATCCATCGGCTGAAGCCGGCGATCGAGGAGTTCCTCTATCCGGCGATGGAGGACTACAAGGTCGACATCCGTCTCTCCGACGGGCCGAAGGCGCAGACGATCACGATGCCGATCGAGCCGTTCACGCTCATCGGCGCGACCACGCGGCTCGGCATGCTCACGGCGCCGATGCGCGCGCGCTTCGGCATCGAGCAGCGGTTGAACTTCTATCCGGCCGAGGATCTCGAGCTGATCGTGCGGCGTACGGCGGAAGTGCTCAAGGTCGGCATCGACACGGCCGGGGCGCAGGAGATCTCGCGGCGCTCACGCGGCACGCCGCGCGTCGCCAACCGTCTGCTTCGCCGTGTGCGCGACTTCGCGCAGGTCCGGCACAACGGGATGATCACGAAGGACGTCGCGAACCAGGCGCTCGCGCTGCTCGACGTCGACACGTTCGGTCTCGACGACATGGACGCGCGGATCATCAAGACGATCATCGAGAAGTTCGACGGCGGGCCGGTCGGCCTGAACACGATCGGCGCGGCGATCGGCGAGGACTCGAACACGATCGAGGAAGTGTACGAGCCGTTCCTCGTCCAGCACGGCTTCCTCCAGCGCACGCCGCGCGGCCGGGTGGCGACGGCACAGGCGTACCGGCACTTCGGCTTCACGCCGAAGGCGCCGGAAGGACAGGAAAGTCTGTTTTAGTGGCGGCCACTACGCCGAGCGCCCGAACGCCTCGATGATCTCGCCCGTCTTCCGAATCCGCGCGATCCGCGGCAGGATCTTTTCGATCGCGAAGCGGTGCATGTCGGGGCCGTTGCCGCTACAGGCGTCTTCGGCGATCACGACCTCGTAGCTCGACGACCAGGCGTCGCGGGCGGTGCCTTCGACGCCGAAGTTGGTGGCGATGCCGGTGATGATCACTGTGCGGACGCCGCGGCGACGGAGCTGAAGGTCGAGCTCGGTTCCATGGAAGGCGCTCCATTGACGCTTCTTGATCACGACCTGGGCATCGAGCGCGGCGATCTGCAGGACGAAGTCGGACCAATTCGCCGGAAGGCCGCCGGGCGGGACCTGCATCGGCGCGTCGACCGGCTGCTTCAGGCGGTCGGCGCTGTCGGCGGCGAAACCGACGTGCACGGCGACAATCGTCCCGCCCGCGGCGCGCAGGGCCCTGGCGATGCGCTCGCTGTTGTCGATGACGCTCCTGGCGTCGTGCGGCGTCAGCTGATTCGCGACGATCCCATGCTGGAGATCGATGATGACGAGCGCGGTCGACCGCGGATCGATGGATAGCGACACGATGGCTCTCGGCGTGAGACGATCGAAACTACTTTACCTCGCGTGACCACGGGCGCAAAGACTTCCGACTACGATTTCGAGCTGCCGCGCGAGCGGATCGCGCAGCATCCGCTCGCCGAACGCGATGCTTCGCGACTGATGGTCGTCGATCGCGCGGCGGGGACGATCTCGCACGGCGCGTTCCGCGACATCGTCGGCCTGATCGATGCGCGCGACGTGCTGGTGGTGAATCGGACGCGGGTCATGCGCGCCCGGCTGCTCGGCACGCGCGACTCCGGCGCGCCGGCGGAGATCCTTCTGCTCAAGCCGCTCGGCGACGCGCAGTACGAAGCGATGGTCGCGCCGGGAGGAAAGCTCAAGCCGGGCCGCCGCGTCACGATCGCGCCGGGCTTCACCGCGGAGATTCTCGACGTCACCGAGCGACGCACGCGAATCGTCCGCCTCACCGCCGACGAGCCCCTCGACGCGGCGATCGAGCGCCACGGCCACATCCCGCTGCCGCCGTACATGGAGCGCGCGGATGCAGCGGAAGACGTCGAGCGCTACCAGACGGTGTTCGCGCGCGAGAGCGGCTCGGTCGCCGCGCCGACCGCCGGGCTGCACTTCACGCGCGAATTGCTCGCCGCGCTCGAGGCAAAGGGCGTGGCGCGCGCCGAAGTGCTGCTGCACGTCGGCGCCGGCACCTTCAAGCCGGTCGAAGTCGAGGACCCCGCCGAGCACGTGATGCATGAGGAGTGGTATTCGGTGAGCGAGGAGACCGCGCGACTGATCAACGAGCGGCGCGCCGCCGGCGGCAAGGTGTGGGCGGTCGGCCCGACGAGCGTGCGCACCCTCGAGAGCGCGGC
>CBHWBX010000553.1:0-2634 GCA_966111935.1 uncultured Gemmatimonadaceae bacterium | reverse complement strand
CTGGTTCGACGACCTGTGGCTCAAGGAAGGCTTCGCGACGTACATGGCGGCGACGATGCAGGACATCGAAGGGCTGCCGAATCCATGGATGTCATTCTACCTGCGCAACAAGCCGGCGGCCTACGACGTCGACCAGACCTCCGGCACCACGCCGGTGTGGCAGCAGCTCGCGAACCTCGATCAGGCGAAGAGCAACTACGGCGCGATCGTCTACAACAAGGCGCCGGGCATTCTCAAGCAGCTCAACTATCTCGTCGGCGATACGGCGTTCCGCGCGGGGCTGCACGACTTCCTGCTCGCCCACGCCTACGGGAATGCGACCTGGCAGGATCTCCTTGGCGCGATCGGCAAGGCGGCGAATCGCGATCTCACCGACTGGGGCCGTCAGTACATCCTTCGCCCCGGCATGCCCGTACTCGAGCAGCGGCTGGAGCTCGGCAACGGACGCGTCGTGCGTCTCACGCTGATCCAGCATCCCGCACAGAAGCTCTCCGGCCGCGGCGTATGGCCGATGCGCACCGAGGTCGCGCTCTGGTCGAAGGGCAAGGTGACGTCGATCCCGGTCGAGATCAAAGCCGAGACGACGGTCGTCACGGCCGCCGCCGGGAAGCCGGCGGAGTTCGCGTTCGCGAACGAGAACGACAACGCGTATGGACTCGTGATGCTCGACCCGATGAGCGTCGCCTGGCTCTCCAATCACATCGGCGAGGTGGACGACTCGTTCCTGCGCGCGATGCTCTGGGGAGCGATGTGGGATCTCGTGCGTGACGCACGGCTGGCGCCGAGCCAGTTCATCGCGACGGCGATGCGCGAGCTGCCGCGCGAGAAGGACGAGCAGATCGCCTCGGGGATCGTTTCGCGGCTGTCGCGTGCGACGTCGGCGTATCTCTCCGATGCGCAGCAGGCGCGCGTGATCGGTGACGTGGAGTCGCTGCTCCTCGCCGGCGCGTCGAACCCGGAGCTCGGCTACGGGATGCGCAAGAATCAGCTCGACGCCTACATCTCGATCGCGCGCACACCGGCGGCAACGGCGCGTCTCACCGCGTGGCTCGACAGCGCGTCGACCGCCGGCCTGCCCCTTCGCCAGCCGACGCGCTGGTCGATCGTGACGCATCTCATCGAGCGCGGGGCGTCGAATGCGGACGCGTTGATCGCCTCGGAATCAGCGCGTGACACGTCGACGAGCGGCAAGCGCAGCGCATTCGTCGCCGGTGCGGCGCGTCCGCGCGCCGATGTGAAGCGCGACTACTTCGACCGTTACTTCCGCGACACGACGCTCAATGAGGACTGGGCGACGGCGAGCCTCCGCGCCTTCAACGCGCCGGACCAGGCATCGCTGTCGATCCGCTACCTCACGCCGGCGCTCGACAGCCTGCCGTGGATTCAAAAGAATCGCCGAATCTTCTACCTGGGCTCGTGGGTCGGTGGATTCATCGGCGGGCAGCGCTCGGCGCAGGCGCTGCGCGACATCGACACGTTCCTCGCCCGCCGTCCCAATCTGCCACTCGATCTGCGGCAGAAGATCCTTCAGACGCGCGACGATCTCGAGAGGACGGTGCGCATTCGCTATCGATACGCGTCGTCGTCCGCGGGTGACTGATCGCGAGCGGTATAATTGCGGTAATAATCGGCGGCGACGGCCAGTGCCTCGCCGCCGATGTATTTCTCCCCCAGCCGATGCGCGCCGTCGAGCGCGAGCTGGAAGAGATCGCGACAGGTTCGCGCGATCGACTCTTCGCGCAGTCCCTGCTCTCCGGCGAGCCGCAGCAGCGCCAGACTGTCCGCCGCGAGCAGCGACGCCTCCGACGCCGCGCGCCGATCGTAGGCGAGCGCGCTCACGACGACGACCGGAACACCCGCCCATCGCGGATCGATCGCGTCGCACGAGCGCACCTCGAAGTGGCCGCGCGGACGCACCTCGGGAAACAGGGTCGTGAGATGAGCATCCCACCCCTGCTCGAGAATGTCCGTGGCGCCGAGCGCGAAGCGTACGTACGCATCCGCGGGATCGTCGCACACCTCGGCGATGCCGGTGCGTGACGGATCGAGCTGCCGCCAGCAGTGCGCGCGAAAGCTGCGATGACCCGTCTGTTCACCGAGATAACGCGGCGAGTTGGCGAAGATCGCGATGAGATAGGGCGCGAGATCATTGAGCAGCCGCCAGCGCGCATGCGGCATCGTCCCGCGATCGACCGAGACCTGGATCGCCGCGGTCTGGCGCATCATCCGGATCCCGAATGGTCCGATCGACTCGAAGTGTGCGGTCATGCGGCGATAGCGAGCGACGTCGAGCTGCAGCGGGATGTCGCGCGCGTCGTTGTTCGGATCGATCCCAACCGACGCCAGCTCGATCCCTTCGCTCGCGAAGCGCGACGAGAGCGCGCCGACGACCCCGGTCACGCCGGCGATAAGGGCGGTCGGTGTGTCGAACGGACGCGAGCTCAGCTCGATCTGTCCCCCCGGCTCGAAGCTGATCGTGCCGATCGACGGCACATCGAAACGGAGCGTGCCGTCGTATGCCGCGTATTCGCGCCAGCCGGCATCTCGACCAAGCGCGCGAAGGATCGTCGTCGACGACCGTTCGCCGGCAAGTGGAATCGGGCGTTTGGAGTCGGCGTCGAGCGCCAGGAGCTC
>CBHWBX010000552.1:0-2647 GCA_966111935.1 uncultured Gemmatimonadaceae bacterium | reverse complement strand
TCCCGCGACCCGGAACGCGCGACCCGCAACCCGTCGGCTACCGGCAGTTCCTGAGGAACTACGAACGTTCTTTCCGTTCCTTTTCCCCATCGTAGTACGACGCCCCACCTCCGCCTTCGCTCCCCCAATCGGCGGAGCCGCCGTGCCGGGGACCGTTGTCGTCGGTCACGTTCTCGAGGACCTTCTCCGGCTCTTTCGTCTCGCCGGTCGCCGTCGAGCGGGCGCCCGGCAGGTTGTTGTCGGCACGGCCGACCTTCTTTTCGCTCTCGCGCATTGCTGCTCCTTCGAATGAGTCCTGCGCGGAGTCTGGCAATGCGCGTACCGATGGTATCCGCCTGCGGCACTTCGGTACGCTCGGCGCCGACTGCGACCGGTCGCCTGAAGGGGGAACCCCTACATCGAAATGGGAAGAACCCTACTTGAGGTCGAATGTGTATTGAGACAACTATCCAGTGTCGTCTGATGAGCCCCCATTCATGTGCACCGAACACTCCCTCTCTCGACGTGAGCTGCTCGGCCTCGGCCTGAGCGCTGCCGGACTCCTCTCGATGCCTCGGGCGCTGCGCGCGCTGTCGTTCGCGACCGCGCCGGCGTCCGATCTCGACGTCGCGCTCGCCGCGGCGCACTGGATCGCGAAGTCCCGCATCAAGACCCCGAACGGCGTCGCCTGGCCGGCCGATCCGTCGAAGCCGGAGGTCACCTACGACCTCTACAATGGCATGCCGGGCGTCATCCTCTTTCACCTCGAGCTCTTCCATGCGACTGGCGATACGCGTTGGCTCGACGAAGCGCGGCTCGGCGCAAACGAGCTCGAGGCACGGGGGCTTCCGGTACTGAACGCGGCGAAGGATGCCGGCCTGTACACGGGCCTTGGGGGCGCGGCGTTCGTGCTCGAGGAGACCCATCGCGCGACCGACGATGCGACCTACCGGAACGCGGCGAAGCGCGCGATCGGCATGATCCAGAGTCAGGCCGTGAAGACGACGCTCGGCGCGGTCTGGCAGGGTCCGAGCGCCACGTACGACATCATCAGCGGCAGCGCCGGCATCGGGCTCGCGCTGCTCTGGGCCGACCAGATGTTCGGCGGCGACGCCGAGAGCCGCACGCTGGCGATGGCCGCCGGCCGCCACCTCGCCGACGTCGGCATCGCCGACAAGGGCGGCACGAAGTGGCCGGTGGGAAAGGATGTTAAAACTCTCTATCCAAACTTCTCTCATGGCACGGCGGGCGTCGCGTACTTCCTGGCGACGCTGCTGAAGATGAGCGGTGAGCGCTCGTTCCTCGCCGTTGCGCTCTCCGGCGCGAAGTATCTGGAAGACGCCGCGAACACGGAGAAGGGGGGCTTCAAGGTCTTCCACCACGAGCCCGGGGGCGAGGATCTCTATTACATGAGCTGGTGCCACGGCCCCGCGGGCACTACGCGGCTCTTCCAGCGTCTTGGCCAGATCACCGGCCGTCCGCGCTGGGAGGAGATGGTCCAGCAGGGCGCGCGCGCGACGATCGACGCCGGCGTCCCCGAGAAGCAGTCCCCCGGCTACTGGAACAACGTCAGCCAGTGCTGCGGCAATGCCGGCGTCGGCGAGTTCTTCATCGACCTCCAGCGCCGCACGCCGAAGCTGGAGTACGCATCGATGATCGAGCGCGTGAAGACGAATACGCTCTCGCGCGCGACGACGGAAGGCGACGGCATGAAGTGGATCCAGGCCGAGAACCGCACGTCACCGAACGACGTCGTGGCGCAGACGGGCTACATGCAGGGCGCGGCGGGGATCGGCTCGTTCTTCCTCCACGCCGACGCGCTCGCGAAGGGCAAGCCGCGCGCGATCCTCTGGCCGGATTCGCCCGACTTCAATCCATGCGCCGCCGCCGGCTTGCCGAGCTCGGGGACGGACATGTCGACGATGGCGGTGAACAAGCGCCGCTGCTAAAACAGGCCGACCCGCCCTTTCACCGACGCGATCAGCTTCGCGGGATCGTACGCGACGCCCTGCTTGAACACCGTCGTGACCTTGCGGATGTCGGCGATGTTCGCCGACGGATCGCCGTCGACGATCAGGAGGTCCGCCTGTTTGCCGGCGACGAGTGAGCCGGTGAGCGCGCCGCGGCCGAGGAAGGTCGCGCCGTTGAGCGTCCCGACCTTGATCGCCTCGAGCGGCGTGAGCCCCGCCTCGACCAGCAGCTCGAGCGCGCGCTGGTTCGAGTAGCCGGCGATCACACCGCCGCCACCGGTCGGATCCGTGCCGACGAGCAGCATGCCGCCGGCGCGGAAGAAGTCGACCTCGAGCTTCGACATCTTCGGGTAGAGCGTGGCGTAGATCGAGTTGGTCTGCCGGTCGGTCGCCGCTTTGCGCTGCATGAACTGGTCGCGGAGGATCGGGTCGAGCACGTCGAGTCCCGGCGGCATCGGACGGCCAGGGGTGAACGTCTCGAATACGGTGAGCGTCGACGTGATCGCGACGTGCCGCGCCACGAGCTCACGGATGAGCGACTTGATCGGCTCTCCGTTCGGATCGATCGCGGCCATCGCCGACTGTCCCGCACCCTGGCCCGGGCAGGTGTCCGGCTTCTTGTCGGCGACGAAATCGGTCGCCGCGAAGAAGCCGTGCTCCAGGTTGTCGATCCCGAGCTGCGCGGCTTCGCGATAGGT
>CBHWBX010000551.1:0-2674 GCA_966111935.1 uncultured Gemmatimonadaceae bacterium | reverse complement strand
GATGCGACCGTCGCCGTGATGGAGCATCCGCGCCTCAAGGGATAGCGATTTGCGCGGCCGCGTCAGCGTGACGTGACAGGGCACTGGCGCGGTTCGGCGGCCGCGCAAGGCGCCGTTGAACGAAGCCGGTTCGCGCCCGGGCGCTATGGGGATAATGGCCGTGCGAGGGGTGTCGCGATGGCGTGCGTGTCGGTCGCGTCGGGGCCGCGTGCCGCGCGAAGGCCGAGCGATGCGCGCGGTGAGTGACGCAAGAGTGAGCGCGCATGGGCCGCGAAGGGAAGTGCGTCTGCGCCGGATCCATCGCGGGCAATGCGAAGCCGTGCGCGCCGTTCGGTGAGCGGCGCGTGATCGGCGAGCCGAGGTTGTTCGTCGCGAGGGATCATGACGAGTTCGACCCTTGCGGCGGGTCACGCACGCGCCGCGGATGGACTGCGCGGCAGGCCGGGCACAGGTGCGGCCGCGTTGGCGACGGAGTGTCCGGCCCGAGGTCCTCGACCGACTGTCCGTCGTCGTGCTCGGCCGGGGAGGCGCTGGTGTCGGCGGCCGGCACGAGTTGCGCGTGCGCCTCGACCCAGCGTGTGTTCACGTTCGCAGGCGCGATGAGGCCGTAGTGACGGATGCGCGTGAATCCCTTGGGCAGCACGTGGCGAGCGAACCTGCGGACGAACTCGACGCCCGGGATGCGTACGGCTTTTCCGCCCTTGGTGTGGAAGCGCACGTGGTCGCCGTCGATCGCGATGATGCGCGAGTTCGAGATGCCGCCCCGAGGCGTGTACCGACCGAGGTAGCGGTACACGTGCTCCGCGCCCGCGAAGGGGCGCTTCGCGTAGACGACCCAGTTCGCGCGAGATGCTGCGCGAAGACGGTCGAGGACGTCGTGCGCAGTCGCGTCGGGGAGCGCGAGTTCGCCGCGCCAGAGCCGATCGATCACGCCGGTGAGGAACGCGCTCTTGAAGAGCTTCCCCATGACGCGCACCGGGAAGAGGAACGAGTTCCGTCCGGGACGTGTGGTTGCCTTCCACGTGCCTTCGTCGGTGAGGCCTCCGGCACTGATCACGCCGTGGATGTGCGGATGAAACTGCAGCGTTCGATCCCACGTGTGCAGAAGGAGCGTGAACGCGGGCGTTGCGCCGAGGCGCTTCGGATCTCGCGAACACGTCTGGATCGTACGTGCGACGGCGTCGAAGAGCAGCGCGTAGCAACGTGCGGGATTCGCGCTGACGATGGCGCGAAGTTCCGCGGGGATCGTGAACACGGTGTGGAAGTACGGCACCGGCAGGATCCGCTCCTGCCGGGCGTCGATCCACTTCTGCTGCGCGCCCCATTGGCACTGTGGGCAATGGCGATCGCGACACGAGTTGTACGCGGGCGTCGGCGTGCCGCAGCCTGCGCACGGGATGAGATGACCACCCATCGCTGCCGTCTGGCAGCGTGTGATGCGATCGATGATCGTGTCTTCACGGACCGTGAACGCGTGGCGTTCTCGCGCCGTGCCGACGAACGCGCGCAAGACATCGGCGACGCGTGGACGTTCGGAGAGACCCGCGTCCACGCGCCCCGCAACGGGCGCCGTCATGGTGCGCGACTACTTCGTCCGTCGCCCAAGCACCGTGTCGATCGGGCTCACGAGCGACGGCCACGTCGCCGCCGTGAGATGGACGTATCGCGCCGTGCTCGAGAGCGAGCGGTGCCCGAGTAACTTCTGCACCGTCGTCACGTCGGTACCCGCCTCGATCAGGCTCGTCGCGAACGAGTGACGCAACAGGTGCGGGTAGACACGCTTGCGAACGCCGGCACGCTCGGCGCATCGCACCAACTCGGTCGCGATCACTTCGCGCCGCAGCACCTTGCCATTGCGCGACACGAAGATCGGATCCTCGATGCGCACCGGACCGAGACCGCGGCGTGCCTTCCAGAGCTGGCGGAGCAGCCCCAGTGTCGTGCTCGGCAGGATCGCGTCGCGTGCGTGTCGATTCTTCGGTCGTGCGATGCGGAGCACACCGCGCGAGCTGTCGATGTCCTGGAACCGCAGGGCGAGCATCTCCGAGATGCGCAGCCCCGCGCCGTAGAGCAGCGAGATTGCGACCCGCATCGTCAGCGTCTCGGCCGCGGTGAAGAGCGCTCCGACTTCGGACGCGCTCAGCACGATCGGCTCGGGGTGGTCGAAACGCAGGTTGCGTACGCCCGCCATCACGCGGACCCGCCCGACCGATTCGAACAGGATGCGGAACGATGCCAACGCGAGATTGATCGTCCGCGGGTGCCAACGCAGCTCCGACTGCGCGTACGGGATCCACTCGAGCACATCGCGCGTCTCGATCTTACGCGGGCCGCAGCCGAAGTACTCGACGAGCGTCTCGCAGTAGTACGTGTAGAGACGAATCGAGTTGTCGGTGAGGCCGCGAGCCTTCACGATCGTGGTGAACGACGAGGGAACACGTTCCATCTGAATTCCTCCTGGTTCGTGGCTCCCGGTGAACTCGGGGCCACGACACCAGGGGACCAGTCGGAACGCGCGCACTCGAAGGAACCGGCGGAGATGGCGATCGACGCGCCGACGTCGACCCCTCGCTCACGCGACGTGAACAGCGGGCGGACTATGCCGCGAAGCGGCTTCGTTCAAGGTCGGCGACTTCTACCGCGAGATGGGCGACCTCTTCGGTGTGCAACTCAC
>CBHWBX010000550.1:0-2679 GCA_966111935.1 uncultured Gemmatimonadaceae bacterium | reverse complement strand
TATGTCTGGTGGCGCGGCGTTACTCACAGTCCCTCGAGTTGCGACGAACGAGCGCGTCGTCGTCGCGTGTCCGCACAGCATGCAGCAGCGCGCGCGGTTGATCGACGCGTTTCGCGGCCGCACGCTGCCGCGCTTCGTATCGACGCCCGATGACGTGCTCGACGTCCTGCGCTCGCGAATCGATGCGGTCGACGTCGTGATTCTGCCGGCCGTGGAGGAGAGCGCCGGCGTGGAGCGCGTGGTGCGCGTGATCGCCGAGCAGTGGCCGCGCGTGCCGATCCTGGCGTACTGCGACTCGCCGGCGCGATGTGCGGCGCAGATCCGCACGCTCACCGCGGCCGGCGTGCATCAATTTCTGTTCGCGGGGACGACCGACACCGGCGTCGTCTTCCGCGAGATTCTCGCGGCGGCGCGGCGCGGATGCGCGGCGGATTGGGTGATGACGCGCCTCGCGCCGCACGTCCCTCCGCGCTTGCAGCGTTTCGTCGAAGCGGTAGTGTCGAATCCCGAGCGGGTCACCACCGTACCGGCGCTCGCGCTGGAGCTGGGCGTGCATCGCAAGACGCTCTTCAACTGGTGCGAGAACGCGCGCTTCATCCCGCCGGGCGAGCTGATCGCATGGTCTCGGCTGGCGCTCGTCGGCTATCACCTCGAGAGCACGGGGTGCACCGTCGAGACGATCGCGTTGGACCTGGCCTACCCGTCGGTCACGACGCTGCGCAACACGATCAAGCGTTACACGGGACGCCGGGCGCAGGAGGTGCGCGACGGCGGGGGGCTCGATCTCGTCGTCGCCGAATTCGCGACGCGGATCGCCGAAAACCAGCCGCCGTTGCACGAGAAGTAACCCTCGACATTAAGGCGGCGGTACATACTGCCCCCGTTCTCCAACGGGAGCACCTGCATGCGCGATGGTCAGTCAGAACGGTCGGCCCGACTCACCCTCTTGCCGCCGAGCATCGACATGGTTCGTGAGCCGAGGGGTGCGACGCAGACGCTGGGCGTGCGCATCGAGACGTCGGCGGCGATGGCCAGTCGGATCCTTCAGCTCCTCCGCCAGGGCGTCGGTGATTTCGTGCTCGCCAGCAACGACGGGCGGTTCCGGGCGCGCATTCGCCTGACACCGGAAGAGACGGCGACGACCGAGCATTTCATCGGCAATCAGAGAATACTCATCGACTGGTCGCGCGGGACGGTCGAGGATGCGACGCGGCGGACGCCGCTGTCGCGGACGGAGCTGCGCCTGCTCGCGGCGCTGCTCGACGGCGCCGGAAAGGTTCATTCGCGGCGGACGTTGATCGAACGGGTCTGGCCCGGTGACGCGCGGCGCGAAGTCGATCGCGAGAACGCGCTCGCCGTGTACATCTGCGCGCTGCGAAAGCGGCTCGCGACCGTCGGTGCCGGGGCCGCGCTCCAGACGGGGCGCGGCGCCGGCTACCGGTTGATGCTCTGACCTACGGACGCTTCGGCATCACCGCCGTCGGCAGAGTGAGGCGGGTGTCGTGATTCACGGCGCTGATCTGCAGATCGTAGCCGTTCGGCGTCGTCGTGTGGTAGCTCTTGAACGCGGCGACGTGAATCTCGTCCCCGGTCGACGTGTCGACGCGCGCGCGCAGGCCGCGCGACTCGAGCGCGTTCTTCACGCCGTCGGTGTCCCACGGGGAGATGCCGAACGAGATGTGATCGATGCGCGCGCGGCGTCCGGTGTTCGCCGCGCCGCCGCGGCCGCCGCCACGGCCGAATTCCGGATCGAGCGGATTGCCGCCGCGAATGATGATGTCGCCGACCTCGCCGATCAGGCACTCGATCTGGCTGCCTTCGTCGTACGTGTTCTTCCAGCCGAGCAGGTTGGTGTAGAACGACGCGCTCTCCTTGTAGTTCGTGCAGGAGTAGGAGAGATGGTCGAGCCACACCGTTTTCCAGCCGGTCGAGGCGAAGGGCAGCGGCTCGGCGAGCTTCGCGCTCGCCGGCGTGCGCTTGCGCGCGGCGACGTTGACGCCGTTGCTGATCTGGACGTCGAAGCCGTCCGGATCCTTGAAGTGGAAGGACTCGAAGCCGTTCGGCCCGTTCTCCGCCACCGGCGAGAGACCGCGCCGACGCAGGTCGGCCTCGACCGCCTTGGCGTTCCACGGCTCGATCACCCAGCAGTACGACTCGACGAGCGCGCGCGACGGCACGCCGCCACCGCGTCCGCGGCCGGCGGTGGTGTCGGGAGGAGGCGGCTGATAGCCGCCCTTGAGGACGACGCTCCCCCAGTCGCCGATGTCCATCACGGCCTGGGTGCCGTCGTCGCTGCGGAGCTTCCATCCCATCAGCGCATCGTAGAAAGCCGCTTCCTTTTGGTAGTCGGCTACGCGTATCGTGATGTGGTCGAGCGCCACCGTGCGCCATCCGGTGGGATCGAAGACGGGCTTGATGGCGGTGGTGTCGCACCCCGGTGAGCCGAACTTGAGACGGCAGCGGCCCTGACCGAGTGCGGTGGCGAGCGGTGCTCCGACGGCGGCGATACCGAGCGCCCGAAGGAGCTCGCGGCGGGTGATCTCGGGATTGGACATGGGCTAGAGCATGCTTCTCTTCGGGGACGGTGGCAAGATGTCCGGATCGGGGATCGAGGATCGAGGATCGGGGGTCGGGGGGGGGGGGGGGGGGGGTGGGTGTGCCCCGACACGGAGCCCCCCC
>CBHWBX010000549.1:0-2699 GCA_966111935.1 uncultured Gemmatimonadaceae bacterium | reverse complement strand
TAGCCGAAACCGGCCGTCGCGAACACCGACCGTCCGCGTGCATCCGTCGCGGTCAATCGCGGGCGCACATTCCACCGTTGCGCCCGCGCCTGATCGGCCCAGCCGTCGTGGTCGAGGTCCACTCGATCCTGTAGCGTCCCCGACGCGAGGAACGATCCGCCGACGACGTCATTGAACTGGCGGCTCGTCCACGTGGCCGCATCGGTGACGCCGAGCGTACGACGGTTCAGCAGCACTTCGCTCTTTCCGTTCGGCTCCTTCGACACGAGGTTGATCACCCCGCCGAGCGCCTGGCCGCCATAAAGCGACGAGGCCGCGCCCTTGATGATCTCGACGCGCTGGAGATCGACCGGCGAGACGTCGAGCGGACCGAGCGCGCTCGTCGAGCCGCCGTAGAGCGGTAAGCCGTCGGCGAGCATCACGGTGTACTGCCCCGGCAGACCGAGGATGCGCACGCTCCCCGTGCCGAGCGCCGGCGACGCCGCCTGCACCCGCAGCCCCGGCGTCTCGTTGAGGAGCATCGCGACGCCGCTTGGCGCCATCAGCGTGTTCTCGTCCACTTCCATCTGGTCGAGCACCTCGACGCGCGTCGGCGAGTCGCCGGCGAGCTTCTCGATGCGCGTCGCCGTGACCTTCACTTCGTCCATCGCCATGCCGGCCATCTCGACCGGCACCTTCACGCTGACGACGCTGTCGGCGATGACGATCACGGAAACACGCGCCGGTTTGTACCCGATCCCGCTGACGACGATGACCTGGCTGCCGGCGGGAAGCGACAGACGCGCGCTCCCCTTCTCATCGGTCGTCGCGGACTTTCCCGCCGAGCGGACGGTCAGTCCGCTGACCATTCCCATCGATTCCTCGAGGGTGACGACGACGGCGCCCGTTCGGATCTGCTGGGCCGCGGCGGGGACGGCGAAGAAACACAGCGCGACGAAGACGCGCGAGATGAAGGCAGGCATTCGCATCGGAGGAAGTCTAAAGGGTGGGGCGGGAGAGCGAAGGACCAAGACCGGCAACGGCGCCCAGCAACGGCGCCCAGCAACAGCGCTCAACAACACCGCCCGGCAACGGCGACCAGATGTCATCCCGAGCGCAGCGAGGGATCTACTGTCAATGCCGGACCGCCGGCCCCACAACAATGACAATAGATCCTTCGTCGCTGCGCTCCTCGGGATGACACCTTGCGCGTCGTTCCCCGTTTCGGTTCGCTCGTGGTGATCGCTCCATTGACGCTCTTGCTCAGCGGCGTCGCTTAGCGCTCTTGCTCAGCGCTGTTGCCACCTGCGCTCGTAGCCCGCCTTCCCCTCACAACCTCACCCTCCGCAACAGCTGCGCATTCCCCGCCACGATGATCGTACTGAGCGACATCAGCACCGCCCCAACCGCCGGCTGCAGCACGATCCCCCACCGCGCCGCAACCCCCGCCGCGAGGGGCAGCGCAACGATGTTGTACCCCGCCGCCCACCAGAGATTCTGCACCATCTTTCGGTAGGTCGCTCGACTCAGCTCGATGATCCGCGGAATGTCGCGTGGATCGCTGCGCACGAGCACCACGTCACCCGCTTCGACCGCGACGTTCGTCCCCGCGCCGATCGCAATGCCGACGTCCGCGGTCAGCAGCGCCGGCGCATCGTTCACGCCGTCGCCGACCATCCCGACGCGCACGCCGGACCGCTTCACCTCGTCGACCTTCGCCGCCTTCTGCTCCGGGAGCACCTGGGCGAGGACTTCGGTGATCCCGACGTCGTGCGCCACCGCCCGCGCCACCGGCTCGGCGTCGCCGGTGATCATGATCACGCGCACGTTCTGGTCGCGTAGCCGCTGCACCGCGTCGCGCGACTCCGGGCGCACGGCGTCGGCAATCGACAACACCGCCGTCGGCACGCCGTCGGCGATCAGCGTGATCGTGGCCTGACCGCGCTCCGACGACCGCTGCGCCGCGTTCGCCAGGTCGCTAGACAGTTCCACACCGAGGTGCTCCAGCATCGCCGGACCGCCAAGGCTGACGTCGCGTCCTTCGACGGTCGCGCGCACGCCGCGCCCCGCGTTGGCGGCGAAGCCCGAGATCGCGGGCAGCGGGAGCCTCCGCTCGGCCGCCGTCGCGACGATCCCGCGCGCGATCGGATGTTCCGACTCGCGCTCCACCGCCGCGGCGATCCGCAGTGCGTCGTCGGACGACATCGTCGGAATCGCCACGACGTCGACGACCCGAAACTCGCCGCGCGTCAGCGTGCCCGTCTTGTCGACGAACACCGCCTGAAGATTCCGCGCGTCCTCGAGCCCGCGACGATCGCGCACGAGCAGGCCGTTCCTCGCGCCGATCGTCGTCGAGATCGCGACCACCAGCGGAATCGCCAATCCGAGCGCGTGTGGACAGGCGATCACGAGCACCGTCACCACCCGCTCGATCGCGAACGACATCGACGCGCCGGCCGCCATCCATCCGATGAACGTCACGATCGCCGCGACGACGGCGATGAGCGTCAGCGCGAACGCCGCGCGATCGGCGAGCGCCTGCGCGTGCGACCGCGACGTCTGCGCCTGCTCGACGAGCCGCATCATCCCAGCGAGCGCCGTGTCCTTCCCAACGCGCGTGATCCGCACGCGCAACGATCCCGAGCCGTTCATCGTTCCGCCGACGACTTCGTCGCCGGTCGTCTTCGTCACCGGCACCGACACGCCGGTGATCCTCGACT
>CBHWBX010000548.1:0-2708 GCA_966111935.1 uncultured Gemmatimonadaceae bacterium | reverse complement strand
GGGGCGCGAGGCCGACGCCGACGCGCTCGCGCAGATCGCCGGCATCCACGGTTCCGATTCGACCTCGATCAAACCCGCGGTCGCCGGCCAGATCCTCCACGGCCAGATGGAAGCGCTCTTCCATCGCGGGACGTACATCGACATCTGGATGCTCGGCGAGAGCGGCCGGATCCACGGCTCGGTGGGTAACCAGTCGCTCTCCGATCAGGAGCTCGCGACCGCCGAGCGCGCGATCCGCGACGGAGTCACGCTCACGAGCGTGCCCGAGCGCTTCGACTCGCTCGTCACGGTCGGCATCGCCAAGCCGATCGCGGTCACGAACAAAGGCACGACGAAGCCGTCCGCCGCCGTCGTGATGCGCGCCGACGTCATCAAGGCGCTCAACCTCGGGACGATGCGCTTCGGCTCGGGCACGGTCGCCGGCATCGCGATCGCCTCGGGCGATACGACGGTCGGCGTCGAGTTCTGCCCCGGCAGCGCGACCCGGCTGTGCATCGTGCCGAGCGATCCGATCCAGCGGATCGCGCTGTCGCGCGACAGCACGCGCGACGATGCCTACATGCTGCGGAACGGTCACCGGGTGCTCCTCGCCACGCACCGCGTCGCGACGCTCCCCTGGGCGATCTACTACGGCGTCGACGAGGACGTGGTCTATGCGCCGATGCACGAGCGGCTGCGCTTCGAGGCGCTCCTGCTGCTCGGCATGCTCGTCGCCGGCGGCCTCGCCGTCTATGCGTACGATCGGGCGGCGAATCTCCGCCAGCTCACCGAGCGCGCGCAGACCGAAGCGCGCTTCTCGGCGATCGTGAACACGGCGATGGATGCGATCATCATCGTCGATCAGGATTATCGGATCACGGTGGTGAATCGCGCCGCCGAAGCGATGTTCGGCTATCCGCCGCGCGACGCGGTCGGCCAGGCGGTGCTCGATCTCATTCCCGAAGCGTCGAAGGACGAGCTGCGTCGCGCGCTCGATCACGCGCTGCGGGCCGGCGAGCAGCCCCGTCTCTTCGCGTCGGACCGGCACGCCGCCGGTCTCCGCCGCGACGGCTCGACCTTCCCGATCGACCTCAGCGTGTCGCGCACCCAGATCGACGGCGCGCCGCATCTCACGATCGTCATTCGCGACATCACCGACTGGAAGCGCGCCGAGGAGAGCTCGGAGTGGCAGCGTCGCGTCCTCGAGGCGATCGCGACCGGGGTCGACCTGCGCGACGTCCTGCGCACGATCGCGCGCTTCCACGAGACACAGTGCCCGGGCGTCGAATGCGCCGTGCACCTCGTCGACGACGACGGCATCACACTCCGCTTCGCGTCGGCGCCGTCGATGCGCCCGGAGTTCGTCGACGGCATGGATGAAGTGGTGATCGGACCGCACGCCGCCGCGTGCGGCACCGCGGTCTATCGCCGCGAGCAGGTGATCACGCCGGACATCGCCGGCGACCGGCTGTGGAACGACTATCGCGCGCTCGCGCTCGAGCAGGGCTATCGCAGCTGCTGGGCGACGCCGATCCGCTCGCCGCAGGGACGCGTGCTCGGCGCGCTCGCGATGTACATCCGCGAGGAGCGCGCTCCGACGAACGCCGAGCTGCGCGTCACCGCAACGGCGACGCAGCTCGCCGGCATCGCCGTCGATCGCGCGCACGCCGCGGAGTCATTGCGTCAGTCGGAAGCGAGCTTCCGTTCGTTCGTCGAGAACTCCCCGATCGGCATCTATCGCGCGACGGGTACCGGCCGCCTGCTCGCCGTGAACGCGTCGCTCGTCCAGCTCCTTGGCTACAACTCGGCGCTCGAGCTGCTCCAGGTGGATATGGCGCAGGAGCTGTTCGCGTCGGACGCCGATCGCGAGCGACTGATCCGCCAGCTTCAGGCGCACGGTGAGCTGCGCAGCACGGACATGGATTGGCGGCGCAAGGACGGCAGCATCGTGACGGTGCGCGTCAGCGCGCGCGCCTACCGCGACGAGCGCGGGTCGGTGTGGTTCTCCGAAGGCTTCGTCGAGAACGTCACGCCGCTGCGCGCCGCGGAGAATGCGCTGCGCCAGTCGGAAAAGCTCGCCGCGCTCGGCCAGCTTGTCTCAGGCGTCGCGCACGAGCTGAACAACCCGCTCGCCGCGATCCTGCACTTCGCCGAAGACCTGCTCGAGGACGAGCGCACCGCGGAAGATCTCGAGGCGCTCGGCGTGATTCGCGATCAGGCGCGACGGTCGCGTGCGATCGTCCGCGACCTGCTCTCGTTCGTGCGCTTCCGCGATGCGTCGCGCGAGCGCGTCTCGATCAGCGAGGCGCTCGCCGCGAGCGTGAAGGCACTCCAGCCGACCGTCGAGGAGAACGGCGCACGCCTCGTCGCCGAGCTGCCGGCGGAAGAGGTGTTCGGCAACACCGATCGCGGCGGCGTGCAGCAGGTCATCACGAATCTCGTCGTCAACGGCGCGCAGGCGTCGGGGCCGGCGGGCGAAGTGAAGCTTCGCGCGTCGATCATCGACCAGGAGCTCGAGATCGTCGTCGAGGATACCGGTCCGGGCGTGCCGACGAAGCTCATGGATCGCATCTTCGAGCCCTTCTTCACGACGAAGCCGATCGGCCAGGGGACTGGGCTCGGACTCTCCGTGACGCTCGGCATCGTGCAGCAGCTCGGCGGCCGGATCAGCGTCGAGAATCGCCCCGCGGCTGAAGGGAGCGGCGCGCGATTCACGGTCAACATTCCGA
>CBHWBX010000547.1:0-2715 GCA_966111935.1 uncultured Gemmatimonadaceae bacterium | reverse complement strand
GCGACGCCGCCTAGCGCGTTGCCCGGGGAAGGCCGGTGTACGCCCAGGGCGGGGGTTTCTTCGCCCCCCCCCCCGCTGCCGTTGCGGAGGCGGTCGGCGGACGGCTGATCGGCGACGGCAGCGCGGGCGTGCGCGGGATCGCGCCGCTCGATCGGGCCGGATCAAACGATTTGAGCTTTCTCGGCGCGCCGAAGTACGCGGCGGCGTTCACGGCATCGAACGCCGGTGTGGTACTCGTGACGCCGGAGCTCGCGGAGACGCCGGGGACGGCGTCGGCGCGCATCGTCGTCGACAAGCCGATGGAGGCGATGCTCGGGCTCCTGCCGCGCTTCCATCGCCAGGCGAGCGCACCGATCGGCGTGCATGCGACGGCGGTGATCGGCGCGAACGTGCGGCTCGGCGAAAACGTGTCGGTCGGCCCGTACGCCGTGATCGGTGACGGAGCCACGCTCGGTGATTCCGTCGTGATCGGTGCGCATTGCGTCATCGGCGCCGGTGTGACGGTGGGCGAGCGGTGCCAGCTCTATCCGTCGGTGACGCTGTATCAGGGCGCGGTGCTCGGAGCGCGGGTGACCGTGCATTCAGGGGCGCGGATCGCGTCCGACGGCTTCGGCTACGTCCAGCGCGGCGGGCAGCATTTAAAGATTCCTCATGTCGGCCGCTGCATCATCGAGGACGACGTCGAGATCGGCGCGAACACGACGATCGACCGCGGGAGCATCGACGACACCGTCGTCGGCACCGGCACGAAGGTCGACAATCTCGTGCAGATCGCCCACAACGTCCGGATCGGCAAGGCGTGCCTGATCATGGCTCAGGTGGGGATCGCGGGCTCGGTGCGGGTCGAAGACGGGGCGATGCTGCTCGGGCAGGTCGGCGTCTCCGGGCACCACACGGTCGGAAAAGGGGCGAGACTCGCTGCACAGGCCGGTGTTTTTGGCGATATTCCAGCAGGCGAAACCTGGTCCGGATATCCGGCGCGCCCGCACAAGGAGGCGCTGCGGGCCCAGGCCGCCCTGTTCAGGCTCCCCTCGCTCCTCCGCCGCATCGAGCGGCTGCTCGATAAACAGACCGACTCAGAATGAATCGTCGTACGATCGCGCGCGCGGTGTCGCTCGAAGGAATCGGGCTACACCTCGGCGCCGCGTGCAGGCTCACGTTCCGTCCCGCGCCCAGCGGGGCGGGGCTCGCATTTCGTCGCACCGACCTTCCCGACAGCCCGTTGATCCCGGCGCTCGCCGAGCGTGCGGTGCTGACGGAGCGTAGGACGCAGATCGGGGAGGATCCGGTGTCGGTGCACACCTGCGAGCACGTGCTCGCAGCGGTGGCCGGTTGCGGGATTGACGACCTGGAGATCGAGCTGGATGCCGCCGAGCCCCCGATCATGGACGGCAGTTCGGCGCCGTTCGTGGAGGCCCTGGAGCAGGCGGGATTCGTGGATCACGCCGGGCCGGTGAACTACCTGGAGCTCGCGCGTCCGGTGCGCATCGTCGACGGCGAGTCGACCTACGAGGCGGTGCCGGCGGCGAGCCTCGAGTTACACGTGGCGATCGATTTCCCGCATCCGTCGATCGGGGTGCAGGTCGGCTGCTACCAGATGTCGAAAGAAACGTTTGTTTCGCAGCTGTCGCGCGCGCGGACGTTCGGATTCATGCGCGAGGTCGAGGTGCTGCGGTCGAAGGGGCTCATTCAGGGCGCGTCACTCGACAACGCGGTCGTGCTCGATGAGAATGGGTTCGTGAATGGGCCGCCGCGGTGGCCGGACGAGTTCGTCCGTCACAAGGCGCTCGATTGTGTTGGTGACCTTGCCCTCGCGGGAAGCCGCGTGCGGGCCAAAATCACAGCGGTGAAACCGAGTCATCGCGGCACCGTGTTGCTGGTGCGAGCGATGAAAGAGGCCATGGCCATGGAATCAGCCGGAACCGGAAACGATACGTCGATGGGGATCGAGGACATCATGAAGGTGCTCGCGCACCGGTATCCGTTCCTCCTCGTCGACCGGATTCTGGAGAAGTCGGAGAAGCGCGTCGTCGGCCTGAAGAACGTGACGATCAACGAGCCGTTCTTTCAGGGCCATTTCCCCGGCCATCCGATCATGCCGGGCGTGCTGATCATCGAGGCGATGGCGCAGGTGGGCGGCATGCTGCTCATGGGCGCGGTACCGAATCCGGAGAACAAGGTCGTGTACTTCACGTCGCTCAACGACGTGAAGTGGCGCCGTCCGGTGAAGCCCGGCGACCAGCTGATCTTCGAGCTCGAGCTGCTCCAGGTCCGCGGGATGATGTGCAAGATGAAGGGGATCGCGAAGGTCGACGGCAATCTGGTGGCCGAGGCCGAGATGGGTGCGGTGGTGCGCGACAAATGAGCGCGAACATTCATCCGTCGGCGCTCGTCGATGCGGGCGCGAAGATCGGTGAGGGCGTGGAGATCGGCGCGTTCGCGATCGTCGGCCCGGACTGCACGATCGGCGACGGCAGCGTCGTCGCCGCGCGCGCGGTGCTCGAGCGCAACGTGATCCTCGGAGCGAACGTGAAGGTCGGCGTCGGCACCGTGCTCGGCGGCGATCCGCAGGATCTCAAGTTCAAGGGCGAGCACACGACCGTCGAGATCGGCGACAACACCGTCATTCGAGAATACTCGACGATCAATCGCGGCACGGCGCAGTCGTTCAAGACGAGCGTCGGGAAGAACTGCTTCCTGATGTCGTACGTGCAT
>CBHWBX010000546.1:0-2718 GCA_966111935.1 uncultured Gemmatimonadaceae bacterium | reverse complement strand
TTGGTGTCGCCAGTGCCCTGGAGTCCGCCCGTGTAGGTGAGCGCGACGGCGATGAAGAGGCCGGACACGCTGAGCACGCGCAGGAGCTGCGAGCCGATCGTGACCACCACCTGTTCGTGCATGCCGAAGATCGCGAGCAGCGCGTGCGGGAAGAAGAGGAAGAACATTCCGACGAACGCCGCCCCCGCCGCGCCGTACCGCGCCGCGATGTGAACCGCCTGCTCGGCGCGCTCGGGCTGGCCGGCGCCGAGGTTCTGTCCGGCGATCGCCGCGGCGGCGCCCATCAGGCCGACCGACGTCCAGGTGATGAGCGAGAAGAGCTGGCTGTACGAGACGGCGAACGCCGCCTGTGCCGCCGCGCCCTGCGCGAGCGATCCGATGAACGAGAGCATCAGCACGCCGCCGATGTTCATCGCGATCCCCTGAATGCCGGTGGGCAATCCGAACTTGAAGATCGAGCGGATGATCTCCCAGTCGGGCTTGAGGCCATGATGCCGCGGGAAGGAGACCACCCATCCGCCGTGCCAGAGCTTCCAGAGCGAATACACCGCGAGCGAGCCCGACGCGATCGCCGTTCCCATCGCCGACCCCGCGGTGCCGAACGAGGGAATCGGCCCGAGCCCGCGAATGAGGATGATGTTCAGCACGAGGTTGAGCAGCGTCATCGTGACGCCGAGCACCATCGGCGTCCGCGCATCGCCGGCCGAGCGCAGCGCGCCGCCGAGCATGAAGAAGATGAGAAGACCGCTGCTGAAGCCGAAGGTGATGCGAAGGAAGGGCAGCGCCTGCGCTTTGACTTCGGGTGCCGCGTTCACGAAGTCGAGCAGGAAGGGCGATGCGAAGTATCCGATCGCTGCCATCACGGCGGAGATGAACATCGCCGTGAGGAAGGCCTGATAGACGGTGCGATCGGCCATGTCGTGATCGTTCGCGCCGACGAAGCGCGCGACGAGCACGCTCATCCCGGTGAAGAGCGACGAGATGAAGACGATGACGATGATGACGATCTGATTCGAGACACCGATCGCCGCGTTGGCGGTGTAGCCGCGGAGATTACCGACGACCGCCTGATCGACGATCCCCTGGAGCCCTCCGATGATGTTCGTGAGCATCGTCGGCCAGGCGAGCTTCCAGACGGCCGGCCGGAGGGATCCTTCGATGAGGCTCCGGTCGAATTTGCGGGAGACGGTGGTCGCTTTCGGGGGGACCTTCGGGTCGAGACGGTCGGGCGGGGCGGCGACGTCGGTCATGGGGTTGAATATGCGGGTCCCGCCGGTTCCTTCGCCATGGACGGTTCGTCCCGGGAGACGGATCTAACAAATCAACTACAGAATTGGCGGAACGGGCGGAAGCCGCGGAATGGCGTTGCTGCAGACCTCACGTCCGATAAAGGGAGTTGGGCCGTAGTGGAACAGCAGCCCCAACTCGAGGCGCGTTGCCCGTAGGTAGTTTCGCAATTGCCGTCGGGCGAATGGCGGGAGTACCTCCGACGCCTTGATCTCGACGATGACGAGTCCGTCGACGACCATGTCGAGTCGGAACCACCCGATTCGCGCGCCGTCGTAGATCACTTCGACGCCGACCTCACGCTGAACGTGATGGCCACGGTTGATTAGCTCGCGAGCCAGCGCGGCCGCGTAGATGGATTCGAGAAAGCCGTAGCCGAGCTTGTAGTAACTGTCGAGAAACGCGCCAATGATGGACTCTGACAGCTTGGCGTGAATGAGGTTTTCCGCCGTCATTCCAGCAGTTTTCCGCCCATTCCGCGTTTTCGTGTCATCAGTCCGTTTCAGGCCGAATCCTTAGCGGACCGTCCGTGGGGGCACCACTTGAGCCCGTCCGCCGGCCCGAGCAGTTTCACTCATCCCTTTGCCAAGAAAAGGCTTGCCCGTGCCTCGTCTTCGACTCGTTCTCGCACTGGTTGCGGCCGCGACGATGCCACATTTGGCGTCGGCTCAGTCGGACCTTTCTCTTCACTGGCGCCAAATCGGCCCCACCCGCGCTGGTCGTGCCCGGGCGCTGGCCGGGGTCCCCAGCCAGCCCAACGTCTTCTACATCGGCTTCGACAACGGCGGCGTCTGGCGCTCCACCGACTACGGCGCCAACTGGGTCCCGATCTTCGACAGCCAGCCGGTCGGGTCGATCGGCGCGATCGCGGTGGCACCCTCGGATCCGAACGTGATCTACGTCGGTACCGGCGCGGGGATCATCCGGCCGGACCTCGCCACCGGCAACGGCGTCTACAAGTCCACCGACGCCGGCAAGACCTGGAAGCATCTCGGGCTCGACGACACCCAGATGATCGGCATGATCGACGTCGATCCCACCAACCCGAACCGGCTGTTCGTCGCCGCGCTCGGCCATCCGTACGGGCCGAACGCCGAGCGCGGCATCTTCCGGTCGACCGACGGCGGGACGTCGTTTCAAAAAGTCTTATTCAAGGATGAGTATACCAGCGGCAACGACGTGCACATCGATCCGTCGAACCCGCAGGTCGTCTACGCGACCCTCTGGCAGCAGCAGCAGTCGTTCATCGAAGGGCAGGGCTTCGGCGGCGCCGGGAACGGCATCTTCAAGTCCACCGACGGCGGCACGACCTGGAAGCAGCTGACCGACGGGCTGCCGAGCATCATCCAGGCGAACATCGCCCTCGCGCCGAGCAATCCGAAGGTGCTTTACGCGACGGCCGCGGGCGCCGGCGAGGCCGGCGGCCGCAAC
>CBHWBX010000545.1:0-2718 GCA_966111935.1 uncultured Gemmatimonadaceae bacterium | reverse complement strand
GATCGCCTTCTTCGACCGCGGCCCCGGCGGCGGCTACTGGTCGAGCTACTGGTACAACGGCGTGATCGTGTCGTCGGACGAGCAGCGCGGCATGGACATCCACGAGCTCACGCCGAGCGCGTACCTCTCGCAGAACGAGATCGACGCCGCGAAGAGCGTGAAGTTCACGCAGTACAACGCCCAGGAGCAGACGCACATCGTCTGGCCGGCGACGTTCTCACTCGCCCGCGCCTACCTCGATCAGCTCGAGCGCAACGGCGGCCTCTCGGCGGCCCGCATCGCAGCGATCCGCAGCGAGCTGTCGAACGCCGAGAGGTCGAGCGGCAGCGCGCGCTCGTCGGCGCTCTCCGCGACGGCGACCGCGATCAGCAACGACATCGGCGGTGCGAGCGACAAGGGCCGCGTGACGCTGTTGCAGCGCGCGGTGAAGGATCTGGCTGCGAAATAGCGCTGGGGTACGGGATACGAGAAACGGGGAACGGGAGCTTACCGTCAGCTCTCGTTCCCCGTTCCTCACCCACCAGCGCTTTCCGTCAAAGGCGAGTTGGATGCTGTTGATGCCATAGACCGGTTGCTTGTCGCTCGAGTCGCGGAAGGTTTCGTACGTGCTGAACGCGTGGTAAACGTTCCCGGCTCATACCAACCTCCGGTTGTCAGCGAAGAGCGCGCGTCCAGAGAACGAAGTAGGGCGGATGATGATCGGCGTTGCCGCGGCAATGCTGAAGACTGCTCATCTGAAACAGGATGTAGTCGTCGGCGACTGCACGCGGGGGAAAGACCTCGACGAGCTGCACGTCGGTACTCGTGAAGCCGGTAAGCGGCTGTTCGACGGGGCGGCGTCCATCGATGAGCAGACAATCATCGTTCTCGAACGATGGGGATGCCCCGCGACGCGACTGGTCGCGATACGGCTGCAGCAGGAGATCCAGTGACCGGCGACCGGCGCGAAACAGCTCGGCAGGCCCAACGACGATGCCGCGCTCTCCGCTCCGCCGACGGCGATCGAACGCATCGAACGGCGTGTCGGCTGCACCGTATCCGCTGGCTGACGACGTGTCACCGCGTGTTCCGCGCGGCAGCCCGTACAGGCGCATCGTCGTGCCGCGATCGTCGTCGTCGGCAAGCTGGATGACGTAGCTCCCGGGACTCAATCCACGCCGGCGCACGCGCACGACATACGACCCGGCGGCGAGCAGCGGAAAGTGAAACTGCCCGGTGTAGTCGGTGGTCGTCGACAGACCAGCGCCGAGGAGACGCACGTCGGCATCGACCACGGCGCGGCCGCTCGAATCCTGAACGGTTCCGGTAATGCTCGACGTCCCCCGGCGGCGCGTCATTCCGGGCGCCTCGACCACAATACGCTCGAGTGCGCGGGCGATGGGAGTCATCCCGACGTCGATCCGAGTCTCGGCATTCGCGCGCACGACGAACCGACGCTCGACGCTCGCGAAGCCGAGACGTCGGAAGAGCGCGATGTGCGGCCCGGCAGCAACGTCTCGAAGCACGAAGCGGCCGTCGCCATCCGTTCGTGCGCCGATCGTTTCACCGACGAGCGTCACGTCAACGTTCGCGATCGCGGCTCCGGCGGCATCGCGCACCGTGCCCATGACGACGCCCGTGACCGTCTGCGCCTGCGCCGTGCGCAGCATCAATAGAAGGCCGATCGACACGGGAACGAGTCGCATGATCGCGCCTCAGCGCTCCAGGTCGCGCAGACGATCGGCGAGCAGTTTCTTCATGCGAACGAGCTGATCGCGCGTCAGATGCCTGTCGGAGACGAGGTGTGCGAACAGGAGCTCCGGCGAGCCCTGGAAGATCGAGTCACGCAATCGCGCGAGCGCGCTCGTGCCGGCGCGTTCGGGTTGCACGGCGGCGAAGTACCGGTACGCGCGCCCCTCGGTTGCGTGATCGACGTACCCCTTCCCCTCGAGCGTCTGGAGCGCTGAGAGCACGGTCGTGTATGCGAGGTCTTCATCGAGTGCGTCACGCACCTCGGCGACCGTCGCCGATCCGAGGCGCCAGAGCACCGTCATCACCGCGAGCTCGCGTGGCGGGAAATACAGCTCGCCGGCGTTATCTACTGACTTTCCAGTACTCATAAGCCAGTAGATACGATGCTCAGCCCGTCCTGTCAATACTGAAACAGGGACCCGGGAAAACGAGGAACGGGGCACGGGATCGTAATTCGAGATCCCGTGCCCCGTTCCTCGTTTTCTCGTACCCTTCGATCAGTGTCCGATCGTCAGCGGCACGGTAACGCTCTTCGTGCCCCACTCGATCCGCAGGGTGTGCGACTTACCGGCGGTATCGATGTTGTAAGTGACCTGCTCCGCCGGCGTCTTCGCCGTCCCGAGCTTCATCGGCGTGCGCGACATCTCGAGCGCGGCGTTGTACGGCACGCCCCACTGGCCCGGCTTCTCCAGCTTGCCGATGATGAGCTGCCATTCGCTGGCGCCCGGCTGCGTGTTGATCGTGTAGCTGCCCGGAGCAAGCTTGATCGTGCCGAGCGTGATCGGCTTGTCCGTCGTGATCACGGTGGCTTCATCGGCACCGGTCCGCCACGGCGCGCCGGCCGGCATCATCTTGGCTTCGTCGCGACCCGTCAGCGACGGCCGACCGTACGCGATCGCCACCGTGGCGCCATCGAGGATCCAGGTCGACGTCACGTGCGGCGAGCCGCCGCCGCCGACGCCCGTCTGGACGGTCTTCGGCTGCTGC
>CBHWBX010000544.1:0-2725 GCA_966111935.1 uncultured Gemmatimonadaceae bacterium | reverse complement strand
CGCAGCGTCGCCGAGGAGGAGGGAAACTAAGAGTCGCTATATCTGGCGCCGCTTCGGGCGCTTGTCGCGCGCTGCGGCCATCTCAAGGCGAACGGAGAGCCATTCCTTCTCACCGTCGAGCTCAAGGAGAACTCGCGTCCGACCTTCGACACACTGGTCGCGCTGCTCGGCAGGTACCGGGAAATGCTTTCTTCGCCGGACGAAGACGGGACGCCACCGGCTGTGCAGGCCGTGCTCGTCGGCTGGTATCCGGGCGGCTTCGCCGACAGCGTGACGATTCCGTTGTCGCGGCAGGCGCGCCTGGAAAGGGCCGAGGGCCTACCTGCCGTCGATCGCGACGTCGGCTTGATCGGCGTCGATTACAACGAGACGATCGGGCGGCGATGGCAGACGTCCGCGCATCGGCGACGCTGGTTCTCGGCGATCCGCGCGACGAAGGCGGCGTTCCCCGGCCTACGCATCCGAGCGTACCACGTTCCGGTCGATCAGCGTCTATATGAATCCTTGCTCGATGCGGGGGTGGATCTGATTGGTACGGGGGAGCTCGTGAAATCGGCTCGCCTCCTCCAGCGCCACCGAGTGTCGCGCCCAACGGACGGCATTAAGATCTGGTAAGCATGCCCTGGCGCTGAATCCTGAGGATCGGTGTTCCGTAGGAGCGTGCCATGGAAACCATTCGCCAGGATGTCGCCTTCGCTCTGCGGATGCTTCGCAAGAGCCCGATCTTCGCGATCGTCGCCGCGGGCGCGATCGCCCTCGGCTCGGCCGCCGTGACGACGATCTATAGTGTCGTCAATGCCGTGCTCCTCGAGTCCGCACCGGGGATCGGCCATGCCGATCGGTTGGTCACCGTACAGAAGTCGAACGTCTTCTATAATGGCTTCAGCAACATGAGCTATCCGCTCTATCGCGATCTGCGCGATGGAGCGAAGACACTGTCGGGCCTTGCGGCATTCACGCAGGCGCAGATGGACGTCGGCCTCGGCGCCGCCGATGCGCGCGAGAAGATGACCGGTCTGATCGTCACGGGAAATTTCTTCGACGTGCTCGAGGTGAAGCCCGCGGCCGGACGATTCTTTCTGCCCGACGAGGATCGCATGCCGCTCGCCGCGCCGGTCGCGGTGATCAGTCACCGGATGTGGGTCGACCGTTTCAATACGTCGCCCGGCGTCATCGGCCGGACGATCCTGATTCAGAACACGCCATTCACGATCGTCGGTGTGGCGCCCGAGGGATTCAACGGCACGACGGCGTTCGTTCAGCAGGACATCTATGTGCCGACGATGATGACGCCGGTGATCCGGCGCGAGCAGAGCCGTCTGCTCGACAGCTGGGGATCGGGCTGGCTGATGGCCTTCGGCCGTCTGCGTCCCGACGTCTCTCGCGCCGTGGTCGAGCACGAGCTGAGCGCCGTCGCGCTGGCGTCGCGCGACCGGGCCGCCGAGAAAGGAGACCTGCGCGTGCAGGTCCGCCAGCTCCGTCCGGTCCCGGCGAACGGCGTCACGGTCGTGTCGATCTTCATGACCGTCCTCATGTCCGTGGCCGGACTGGTGCTGCTGATCGCGAGCGCCAACGTCGCCAGTATGCTGCTCGCGCGCGGAGTGGCGCGGCGCAAGGAGTTCGTCGTCCGACTGGCGATCGGCGCCAGTCGAACGCGGCTCGTTCGCCAGTTGCTGACCGAGAGCGTCCTGCTGTTCCTCATCGGCGGCGCCGCGGGCGTCGTGCTGAGTAAATGGATCATCGGCCTCCTCTCGCACATCGACGTGAACGTGGACGTGCCGATCGCCGTCAACGTGCCCCTGAACGGGCGCGTGCTGGCGTTCACGCTCGTCGTGTCGCTCATCACGGGCATCGTGTTCGGACTGGTGCCGGCGCTGAACGCATCGCGTCGCGATCTCTCCACGGCGCTGCGCGCCGACGGTGGCGGTTCCGGCTCGAGGCGTGAGCGCACGCGGAGCGTGTTCGTCGTCGCGCAGCTGGCGATGTCCGTTCTGCTGCTCGTGTGCGCGGGCCTCTTCGTGCGCGCGTTCGCGAAGGGCCGACTGGTGAAGCCCGGGTATGCGATCGAGAACGTCGTCGTCGCGCCGATCTCGCTCGTGAATGCCGGCTACGACTCGACGCGTGCGCGCGCGTTCTACGAGCAGCTCACCCGCCGCATCGCGGCGCGTCCCGGCGTCGAAGGCGTCGCGGCAAGCAACATGGTGCCGCTGAGCACGAGCAATCGCGTGACCGGGATCGACATTCCGGGCGTGCAGCCGCCGCGGAAGCTGCCGCACACGATGGTGTCGTACGAGACAGTCACGAACGACTTCTTCCGCACCCTCCAGCTACCGATCGTCGCCGGTCGGGTGTTCGGTGAGACCGATCGACCGTCGACGGAACGGGTCGCCGTCGTGACCGAGAAATTCGCGCGCCGGTATTTCGGCCGGGCCGATCGCGCGCTCGGAAAGACGTTCACGCTCGCGAAGCAATCGGTGTCGATCGTCGGCGTGGTCGGCGACGCCCGGTTCGTGTCGCTCGCCGACGAGCCGGAGCCTTTCCTGTTTCTGCCGGAGGCGCAACAGAGTGAGACGGATCTCGATCTGCTGATCCGCGTGCGCGACCACGCCACGGCGACGGCCGTCGCGAGCGCCATCGCCGACGAGGTCCGCGCGATCGACGGCACGATCACGCGGCCGCGCGCGCAGCTGCTCGCCGATGCCGCCAGTGTCGGCCTTCTGCCGCA
>CBHWBX010000543.1:0-2725 GCA_966111935.1 uncultured Gemmatimonadaceae bacterium | reverse complement strand
GCTCCGTCGACGATCGCTCGGTCCGACGTGCCGGTGTTCGACGCCGAAGCGATTCGGTTGAATACGGGTGGTGACGACGCGCTCGCCGAAGAGCTCATCAATCTGTTCCAGGGCGACGCGTGCGCGTACCTCGCACGCATTCGGCAGGCGGTGGAATCGAACAACGCGCGAGAGCTCTACGAGGCGGCGCACGCGCTCAAGGGCGCGTCGCGCGCGATCGGCGCCGAAGCGCTCGCGCGCGCTGCGCTTGCGGCGGAGAAGGCGGGCCGCGGCGAGGAGCTGTCCGGTGCGGCGGCGCTCGCCGACGAGACGGCCCGTCAGCTCGCGCTGCTGGAGTCGACGCTGGCGACGTCTCCGCTGCGCGTCGGCAGCGCGGTGGCCGCCGGATGATGACGCCGATCCGTGTGCTGATCGCCGAGGATGATACGACGACGCGTGCGTTGCTCTCCGCACACGTTCGCCGCGCAGGCTACGCGATGCACGCGGTCGCGAACGGCCGCGCTGCCTGGGAGGCGTTTCAGGCCGAGCCGTTCGATCTGGTCATCGCCGATTGGTTGATGCCCGAGGTCGACGGCCTCGAACTGTGCCGCCGCGTTCGCGAGCGCGCGGGTGACGAGTCGTTCGTGATGGTCGTGACGTCGCGCGACGGCACCGAAGACCTGCGCGCTGCGCTGGCCGCAGGCGCCGACGACTACCTGGTGAAGCCGGTCGCGGCGGAGCAGTTCCACGCGCGCCTCGTCATCGCCGAGCGCCGGCTGGCGCTGAGCCGGGCGCGTCGCATCGCCGAGGCGGAGGCCGCATCGATGCGATGGCTCGCCGGCATCGGCCAGACGGTGCTGACGCTGCAGCACGAGATCAACAATCCACTCACCGCCTTGTACGGATCGCTCGAAGCATTGCTCGAGGCGCCCGATCTGCCTGGGCATCTCGCTTACGAAGCCGATCGGGCGCGCGCGCAGGCCGAACGTATCGCCGGCGTCGTGTCGCGCCTCGCGACGTTGAAGGATCCCTCGACCGTGGAGCTCATCCCCGGCGTTCCGATGTTAGCCCTTCCCAACTCGACCAAGCCATGACACCCACTGTTCTGTCGGCGACGCCGCCGACGACCCGGCTCTCATCGCACTGGCTCGCGCGCGCCGCCGCATACGCCGGTCTTCCGGCCCCCATCGCCACTCGGCTCGCCGAAGGCGCGTCTGCATCGCAGGCGTGGGAGGCGGTCGCGCAGGCCGCCGGACTCCGTGACCACGAGCTCGTCGCTCCGATCGCGCGCGCGCTGTATCTACACTTCGCGCACCTCGACTCGGCGGATCGTCGAACGCTCCGGCTCGTGCCGGAGCGCATCGCCCGCACGTTCAACATCCTGCCGCTCAGAGAAAATGATCAGACGCTGACGGTGGCGACGGCAGATCCCTATGATCACGCGGCCGAGCAGGCCATCGCGACGGTCTCCGGCCGGCGTGTCGTGTTCGAGCTGGCGCCGCCGTCCGAGCTCGCGCTCGCGGTCGATCGCGCGTACTCGACGAGCCGCGCGGCGTCCGCACGTCGCGGGTTCACGTCGCCCGAGGAACGCGCTCCCGAAGTCGTGATGGTCGTCGAGGACGATCGGGTGCAGCGCATGCTTCAGCAGACGATCCTTCGCGCGCGCGGCTTCGCGGTGCTCGAGGCCACGGACGGCGCCGAGGCGCTCGAGCAGCTGTCCGCCCGCCCCAACGTCGCGTGCGTCGTCACCGACGTCCACATGCCGATCATGGACGGAATCACGCTCATCGCGCGCCTGCGCGCGATGCCGGCCACCGCCTCGCTTCCGATCGTGGTGCTCACTGGAAGCTACGAAGAGTCGGCCGAGCTCTCGCTCATCGATGCCGGCGCGGACGACTATCTCCGCAAGCCCGTCGATCCGCAGCGGTTCGTCTCCCGCATTCGTGCCGCGCTGCATCGCGCCTCCGTCTGACCCCAACTCGGAACCAACCATGATCAATAGCATCCAGCGGCCGGACGAAGCCAACGAAACCATTCTCGTCGTCGACGATGACGATGCCGTGCGCGCCGTGATCTGCAGCGGCCTCGCCCACCGTGGCTATGCCGTGCTCCCGGCACGCGACGGTGCGGACGCCCTCGAGGTGGCCGACCGCCACAACGGCCCGATCCATCTCGTCGTCAGCGACATCGTGATGCCGGGAATGGACGGCCACATCCTCTTCGAGACGCTTCGTCGGTGGTATCCGCGCCTCGCCTTCCTGTTCATCTCCGGTTACCTCCAGCACGGCGTGACCGATGAAGAGCTCGCGAGCACACGCACGGCGTTTCTCCCGAAGCCGTTCACCACGGAAACGCTCGCGCATGAAGCGGCGATGCTGCTGTCGCGCTCGAAAGACTGACGGCCCGACTGTCGTAACGAAAAAGGGGAGGCTCCTGAGAGCCTCCCCTTCGCCTTCGCAACCCGCGGCGATCAGCTGCCCGGGGTGATCGAGTTGAGCTTGATGCGGAAGATCAGCGTTGAGTTCGAGGGAATGACGACGTTCCCGTTCTGATCCTTCTGCGTCGCGTTGCCGTAGCCGAGCTCGGACGGGATGACGATCAGGCGCGTGCTTCCGACGTTCATGCCGATGATACCGTCGACGAAGCCCGGGATGAGGTTTCCGAGCGTGAGATCGACCGCCGTCGCCGAGCCGAAGGAGCTGCCGTTCGGGATGTAGCCCGTGTAGTCGACGTTCACCTTGGTGAG